>DASRXY010000076.1:0-2440 GCA_035654035.1 Sphingobium sp.
AAGCGGCGATGGCGGCCAGTGTCTCGGCGCGGTGCAAGCCGCTGTAGCGCTCGGCCGCTTGGATAAGGCTGGTCGGCAGGCCCGCTTCGCTCAATGCCTGGGCAAGGCAGCGGGCCGAGACGATCTCGCTGTCCGCGATGACGCCATCAAAGTCGAAGAGGAGCGCGGCAGGGCTCATGTCCGCGCGCCGAACAGGGCCGAGCCGACGCGGACATGGGTGGCGCCCAGCATGATTGCCGTCTCATAGTCGCCGGACATGCCCATCGAACGGCTGGGAAGGCTATGGTCGCGCGCCAGCTTGTCGAGCAGCGCGAAATAGGGCGCGGCCTCCACGTCCGCCGGGGGCACGGCCATGAGGCCGGCGAGGGGCAGGTCGGCCTCGCGCGCCAGCGCCAGCAGGCCGGGGAGGTCGGCAATGGCGCAGCCGCCCTTCTGCGGTTCCTCGCCGATGTTGACCTGGATGAAGCAGTCGGGGCGCCGGCCGGCCTTGTCCATGGCGCGCGCGAGCGCCGTCACCAGCGAGGGCCGATCCACCGAATGGATGGCGTCGAACAGGGCGACGGCGTCGGCGGCCTTGTTGGATTGGAGCTGGCCGACGAGATGCAGGCGGATGTCGCCATGCGGGGCGCGCAGGGCGGGCCATTTGGCCTGTGCCTCCTGCACACGGTTCTCGCCGAACAGGCGCTGCCCGGCCGTGATCAGCGGTTCAATCGCGTCGGCGTCATGGGTTTTGGAAATGGCGATGAGCTGCACGCTGCCGGTGGGGCGCCGGGCGAGGCGTTCGGCCCGCGCTATGGCATCGCGCACGTGCGCAAGGCGTCCGGCCGCTGGCGAGAGCGGGGAGAGGTCGTTTCCGGTGGTCATGCGCGCTGCTATAGGCGGCGGCATGATGCGGGGCCACGCAAAATCTCGCCGCCGGGGCACTCCCGCCGTTCCGCCGGTCTGGCTGATGACCGACGAGCGCGTGGCGCAGAGCGATCTGCTGCGTGCGCTTGCCCGGCTGCCGGCAGGCAGCGCCGTGGTGGTGCGGCATTATTCGCTGCCGGAGGCGGAGCGCCGCGTGCTGTTCGGGCGCGTGCGCCGGGCCGCGCGCCGGCGGGGGCTGCTGGTGCTGCTCGCGGGTGATCCAGCGCTTGCGCGGCGCTGGGGCGCGGACGGTCATCATGGCCCTGACAGAGCACGGCCGGATGGGCGCCCATGGCTGCACAGCGCGTCGGTCCACGATATGACGCAGCTCCACCAAGCGCGAGCGGTCGGTGCGCAGGCGCTGCTGCTCTCACCGCTCTTTGCCACCCGCTCGCACCCTGGTGCACGACCGCTCGGCGCGGCGAGATTCGCGGCGCTGGCGCGGCGGGTGGATGTGCCCGTCATTGCGCTGGGCGGCGTGAAGCCCCGCCACGCCGCGCTGGTGCGGCGCCTGGGCGCGGCAGGTTATGCGGCAATCGACGGCCTGCTGCCCCGACGGCGCTCGTGAGGTTCGGTTCATACCTGTCCCGTGAAAGCGAGAATCACGCTCACGGCCGGCAGGGATCCGCTATCGGGAAATGACGAAACCGCAAATTGTCCCATATTGGGACGATGGTCGAAATGGAAAATTTACCATGCCCCGCAACCAATTTGCAGCGGCGCGCTTATGGCAGGGCCGGAGAAGGGATTTTCCGGGCGTATCCGATGTGTCCGGGGCCGAGGGGTCTCTTTGGTCGGCCAGCCACGGCAGCCGACCAGAAAGCGGCACGGTGCATTCGATGCGATCGTTGGGCTTTTGTGGGAGAACAAGCATGAAATTCAGGACCGCTCTTCTGAGCATGGCGGCTGGCATGTCGCTGGCGGCATTCGCAATGCCGGCAAGTGCTGCCGTCGTCTTCACGAGCGACTTCGAGACGCCGGCTTATACCGCCACCGGCTATGAGCTCGTTGATTCCGTGCAGGGCTGGAACCTCTCCGGTGGCAGCTGGATCGAAGTGCAGCACGGCAATGTTGCCGGCGTGTCGCATAGCGGCGTGCAGCATGTCGAGCTGGACAGCACGGGCAATTCGGCAATGAGCCGTATCGTCGGTGCGGGCGACTATCTGCTCAGCTTCTGGTATTCGCCGCGTCCCAATGTCGCTGCCGAGAGCAATGGCATCGAGCTGTGGGTCGACGGTGCTTATGCCCTCACTGTGCAGGAAGCGGGCGGTGACGCGACCGCATGGACGCAATACAGCCATGCCTTCTCGCTGGCCGGCGATGGCCTCATCGAGTTCCGGGCCGTCGGTACCAATGATTCGCTGGGTGGCTATCTGGACGACATCACGCTCAGCACCGCGGCCATTCCTGAACCGGCAAGCTGGGCGCTACTGATCGCTGGCTTCGGTCTCGTCGGTGCGGCCATGCGTCGCCGGGCGATCCCCGCGCTGGCCTGAGGGGCGGCCACTCCCCCCGAAAGGGAAGCGCAAGACGG
>DASRXY010000077.1:0-4821 GCA_035654035.1 Sphingobium sp.
TGGATTGCCGTCCACAGTTACGCCGCGCAATGAGGTGAGCAAGGTTGCCGGCGTCGTCACCGGCACGCCCTCGATGGCGATGCGGCCGTCCTCGATCATCCGTTCGATGTCCCGCCGCGAGGCCACCCCAGCGCGCGCCAGCAGCTTGGCGATGCGCTCGCCCTCGCGCGGGGATCCGTCCGCTGCGGTCTGGCGTGCGGTCGGTGCGACCGATTTTCGCCGCGCGGGGGGCGGGCGCCGGGTAATGTCATGTCCGGGGCTCGCGATACGCCCCGCGTCGGGGGAGGGAGGGCGCCTGGACGTTTTTGCGAGCGGAGGAGAACCGGCCTCCGTCCCGCGTCGCCGGTTGATCGCCCCATGATCGGCGGTCGGCAGAGTGCCGGCATCGGAGCGTGGCCGGCGCTGCGTCTTGGCGCCCGGTCGATCTGCACGGGCAAGCCTTCGGTCGGCTGCGGGAGAGCGCGGTGGGCTTTTGCCGCCCCGGTCAGCGGAGGGGCGCTCCCGCACGGCATCCGCGTGGATCTCCTCACGCGTGCACGGGCTCGTTCCCGGGCGGCCGTCACGCGGCGCTGCGCGGCCGGTGCGTTCCGCGCCGCTGGAGCCAGTCTTGGCGCTCTGAGTGGAGGGCGCGCGCTTCGTCGTTCCCGCGCGCGGGCTGCCTTTGCCGCCCTGGCGTGCGGAGGGGCGCTCCCGCATATCGTCCGCGCGGCTCCCCTCACGCGTGCGCCGGTTCGTTCCCGGGCGGCTGTCGCGCGGCGCCGCACGTCCGGTGCGGTCCGTGCCGCTGGAGCCCGTCCTGGCGCCCTGAACGGGAGGCACGCCGCGTTTTGGCGTTGCCGGACTCTCCTTTGCGCGTTTGTCCGCGCGACCGGCACGATCCGCCTTGGCCGGCGCCTCGTCGTCGTCACGCACGGGCGCGCGCGGGCTGCTGGCCAGGCCGCTGCGGGCGCCATGGCGGGCGCTGTCCCGCGCGCCGTGCCGGGGGGCGGGACGCCGAGGGCGTCGGGGCCCTTTGGGGCCATCGGCATTGGCCATGCCATCAAGTCCTTTTTGTTTGCGCTGTGGCCATCGCCTACTGGCGAATCGCCGGGCGAAAGCGTAGCGGACGCGCTTGCCGTGTCACCGCCCATTTCGGCCGGTGCGGCTAGTGGCGCAAGTGGGGCGTGGCGGCAATGTTTTTTACGAAGAGAGAGCCGCGCATCAGCCGCATTCTCATCGTCGAGGACGAGCCGCTGATTGCGTTTGACAATGAACATGCCCTCCAGCAGGCGGGTTATACGGTGGTGGCCACGGTCGATCGCTTCCGCGATGCGGAGGCGGTGATCGAGGGCGGGCCGGTCGATCTCGTCATCGCCGATATCCGTCTGCGCGGCGTGCGCTCCGGCATCGAACTGGCGCGGCGCGCGCGGGGGCTGGGGATTGCCGTGCTCTTCGCCACCGCCAGCTATCCCGAGGAGGAAAGCGAGACGGGCGTGGCGCTGGGCGTGCTGGCCAAGCCTTTCCAGCCGCGCGATCTCATCCGCGCCATCCGCATCTGCGAGGCGCTGCTCGCTGGCCGCGCGCCGGGGCGGCTGCCCCCCGGGCTGACGCTGTTCGCGCGCACGGACTGACCCGGCCCGGCCGCTCGTCCCGGGCTGGCGGCGCCCTGAAAATGCTCTAAGGCTGTCCGCTCAGGGAGACCCGGGGAGAGCCCATGCTGCAAACGGTCCTATTCGCGCTCATCGTCGCGGGCGTCGTCGCCATCGGCTTCGTCGTGCCCGCCTTCCGGCCTTATCGCCGGCCGATGCCCTTCGTCGCCTTCCTGCTCGGCATTGCCAGCGGCTTTCCGCTCACGCTGCTGCTGGCGACGATGGCCTTCTGGCTCTCGCGCGTGGGCGTGGACAAGTCGACCATCGGTTTCGCCATCGGTCTCACCACGCCCTATACGCTCAAATTCCTGTGGGCGCCGCTGGTGGACAAGGTGCCGCTGCCTATCCTCACACGGCTTTTCGGCCAGCGGCGGGCGTGGCTCTTTTTTATCCAGGCGCTGCTCTTCGTGGCGCTGTGGCAGCTCGGTGCCAGCGATCCGGCCCATCATATCGGCCTCTTCGCGCTGTGGGCCGTGGCCGTCGCTTTCCTCTCAGCCACGCAGGACATCGTGATCGACGCCTATCGCATCGAAATCCTGAGCGAGGAGGAACTGCCCCACGGCACCGCCATGAACCAGTTCGGCTACCGCACCGGCAATCTCATCGCGGGCGCGGGCACCATCTATCTCGCCTCGGCGGAGGGCGCGGGGCTGGGCTGGGCGGCGGCCTATGGGCTCACGGCCTTCTGCCTGCTGCCCGCCGCACTCGGCGCGCTGGTCGCGGGGCCCGGGCGTTATGTGCAGCGTCATGTGCTGGCGAGCGGGCAGAGCCTCGGCGGCTGGCTGGCCGAGACCATCGTCAATCCCTTCCGCGAATTCCTGAGCCGCCATGGCGCGGTGCTCATCCTGGGCTTCGTGCTGCTCTACAAGATCGGCGACGCAATGGGGCAGGTGATGCTGGCCCCCATGATCGTGGAGCTGGGCTTTACGGACACCGAATATGTCGCGGTGAACAAGTTCGTCGGTTTCGCCGCGCTCATCGTTGGCTCGGCCTTCGGCGCGCCGTTCATCGCTTGGCTGGGCATGGGGCGGGCGCTGTTCGTCTCGGGCCTCATGATGATGTTCTCCAATCTGCTTTTCTCGCTCCTCGCCATGGCCGGCCATTCGCCGCTCATGCTGGGGCTTGCGGTGGGCACTGAGAATTTCACCAGTGGCATCGGTCTCACGGTGTTCGTCACCTATCTCTCTGGCCTGTCGAGCCTGGCCTATACGGCCACGCAGTTCGCGTTGCTCTCCTCCTTCGCGGCTGTGGGACGCACCTGGCTCTCGACGCCCTCGGGCTATCTCGCGAATGCGCTGGGTTGGGTGAGCTTCTGGGGCTTTACCGTGCTCGCTGCCGTGCCGGGCATGCTCCTGCTGTGGATCATGTGGCGCAAGGGCTTCGTGGTGGAGACGGTGCGCCAGCCGAGTACGCAGGACGATTGAGAGGCCGCGGCTCGTCCGGTGCTCTGTCGCCCCATTGGGGACTGACGACGAGAGGCGAGGGAGGAGTCGAAGAAGCCGCTAAACGGGCGGCTGCTCGTTCGCCACCAGCACCTTGCCGGCCAGATAGAGCGTGCCAGCCATCAGCACGGTGCGCGTACTCTCGGGCGCGGTGGCGGCAATATCCTCCAGCGCCTCGCGCGGGGTGTCGAAAGCCTTGTGCGGCAGGCCCCAGCGCTCGGCGAGGGCGGCGAATACCTCCGGGCCATGATGCTCGTGGCCGGGCACCGGCAGCGAGCGGATCGAGCGCAGCATGGGGCGGATCGCTTCCAGAAAGCCGGCCACGTCCTTGTTGGCGAGCATGCCGGTGACGAGGTCGACGCCATCCGCCGCCAGACCGCTGTCCTTGAGCGTCGCTGCGAGTGCCTGCCCCGCATCGGGGTTGTGGCCGCCGTCGAGCATGAGCGTGCGGCGGGGCAGCAGGGCGTTGAGCGGGCCGCCCTCCAGCCGCTGCATGCGCGCGGGCCATTGCGCCCAGAGCGGCGCGGCCTTGAGCGAGCTTTCCTTCACCGGAACGCGGCTCTGGTGACGCAGCATGGCGAGCGCTACGCCCAGATTGCCGATCTGGTGCATGCCCGGCAGGCGAGGCAGAGGCAGCTCCAGCTTGCCCTGACCGTCGCGATAGTGGAGCTGGCCCTGATAGGCGACGATGTCCCACGCCTCGCCGCGTGTCAGCAGCGTGGCATGGGCGCCCTGCGCGACATCGGCAATGACGCGCATCATGTCCTGCCGGTAACGCTGGGTCACAAGCGGCGCACCGGGCTTGGCGATACCGGCCTTCTCGAAGGCAATGCGGCAGAGGGGGTCCTGCGGGACGCCCTCCTCGGGCGTGAGCAAAAAGGCTTCATGATCGACGGCGAGCGACACCACGCCGCAGGCGGCGGGATTGCGCAGCACGTTGGTCGCGTCGAGCCGGCCGCCGAGGCCCACTTCGATCACGCAGGCATCGGCCGGTCTCGAGGAGAACAGCAGGAAGGCCGCCGCCGCTGTTACCTCGAAGAAGCTCGCATGGATGTCGCCGCCCACGTCGAGCACCTGCTCCAGCGTGCGCGCCAGCGTCTCGTCGTCGATCAGCGTGCCGGCGAGACGAATGCGCTCGTTGAACCGCACCAGATGCGGCGAGGTGAAGACATGGACTGTGTGCCCCTCCGCCTCCAGCGCCGCGCGCAGATAGGCGCAGGTTGAGCCCTTGCCGTTGGTCCCGGCGACATGGAACACCGGCGGCAGCGCGAGATGCGGATTGCCCAGCCGCGCCAGCAGCGCCGTGATGCGCTCCAGTCCCAGTACGTCACGCCCCGGCGAGAGCGAGCCCAAACGATCGAGTTGGGCCTGTACGGCCGGATGATCGGAAACGGCGTGGTCAGCCATGGGCCCTCAATTCTGAATTCATTGCTCCGTTCGCCTCGCGCGTGTCGAAGCCCTCTTCTCCCTGCGGGGCCGTTCCAGAAAAGAAGGAGGCCGTGCGACAGGCTCAGGGCGAACGGGAGTCTGGTCTGTGGATCAGGCCGCGCGTGCGGCGGTGAGATAGTCGATGGTCTTGCCGAGCGTGGCGCGCAGCTCCTTGCGGTGCACCACCATGTCCAGCATGCCGTGCGCCAGCAGGAACTCGGAGCGCTGGAAGCCCTCCGGCAGCTTCTCGCGGATCGTGTCCTGGATGACGCGCTGGCCGGCGAAGGCAATGAGCGCCTTGGGCTCGGCGATCTGCACGTCGC
>DASRXY010000078.1:0-11712 GCA_035654035.1 Sphingobium sp.
GGCGCCGGTCCGCGCGCCAGCGCCATTCTCTATGATCGGCTGGAGAGCCTGTTCGCGCGCATGCCCAGCGCCGCTTACGATTGGCCCGCGCTGCTGGAGGGCACAAGCTGGCTCCATCTTTCCGGTATCATTCCCGCCATCGGCCCCGATGCCGCCCGACTCTCGCTGGACGCCATCGCGGCCGCGCGGGCGATGGGCGTGCGCGTCTCCTTCGACGGCAATTTCCGCGCTTCCATGTGGGCGCGCTGGTGCCCGGATCCGGCGCCGATCCTTGCCGAGCATGTTGCCGGAGCGGACCTGCTGTTCGGCAATCATCGCGACATCGCATTGTTGCTCGGTCGCGATCTCGCGGGCAGCACGGCCGAGCAACGCCGGGCGTGCGCCATGGCGGCGTTCGAGCGGTTCACTGGCCTCTCGACCATCGCGTCTACGGCGCGCACAGTGCTGGGCCCGGCGCATCACCGGCTGAGCGCACGAGTCGACCGCCGGGACGGATGTTTCGAGACAGACGCGATTATTTTGCAGGACATCGTCGACCGCATCGGCACGGGCGACGCCTTTGCCGCCGGAGTGCTCGCGCGGATCGACGGCACACCGGAGGAGGCGGCGTGGACCGGCCTCAAGCTCGCTGCCCTCAAGCATGCGACGCCGGGCGATCAGAGCCGCACCACAGGCCGCGAACTCGACGCCTTCGACCCGATGGCGAGCCTGGATGTGCGGCGCTGATCTCCACCGCGCGCATGGACAGGCGCGGGTGGCCCTTCTATGACCGGCGGCAAGACGCACAATGGTGCGCGGAGGGGATAAGCGAGGGCCGGGAGGAGCGCTGCGGCGTCCCGCTCGTCGGCCGCGCAGGACGGCCTTCCGCGCTGCCGCTGGAAGAGGACGCGCCCCATGAAGAAGCCCTTGCCCCTGCTCGTTGCCCTGGGCGTTACCGTCGCGGCCGCCGCGCTTCTCTACACGCAAACCCGTGACCGAGCCGGCAGCGAGGGCGCTGGGGCGGCCACAGCGCAATGCGCCGACGATGCCGGGCTCAGCCTGCCGCCGGGCTTCTGCGCCACGCTCTTTGCCGAGAATATCGGCCATGCCCGTCACATGGCCATGGCGCCGGACGGCACGCTCTATGTGAACATCTGGAGCAGTGCGCTGCTGCAAGGCGCGCCGGCCCCAGACGATGGCTTCATCGTTGCGCTGCGGGATAGCGAGGGCGACGGCAAGGCGGATCAAACGGAGCGCTTCGGCACCACACCCGCGCAGGGCAGCATCGGCGGCACCGGCATCGCCATCCACGAAGGTGGCCTGTTCGTGGAGCAGGACGACCGGATTGTGCGCTATGCGCTGACGCCGGGCCGGATGGTGCCCGAAGGCGCGCCGGAGATCATTCTCTCCGGCCTGCAAATGACGGGCGACCACGCCATGAAGCCCATCGCCATCGATGCGCAGGGCAATCTCTTCGTCAACAGCGGCTCGGCCTCCAATGTGTGCGAGACAGTGAACCGCCAGCCCGGCGCCAAGGGCAAGGACCCGTGCGACGAACTACCGCTACGTGCGGGCATCTGGAAATACAGTGCAGCCAAGCGCGGGCAGGTCTTCTCGCCGGCCGAACGCTATGCGACCGGCATCCGCAATACCGGCGCCATGGCGTTCGATGCGGCCGGCAATCTGTTCGCCGTGCAGCATGGGCGCGATCAACTCTCGCAGAACTGGCCCGCACTCTACACGACACAGCAGGGCGTGGACCTGCCCGCCGAGGAATTGCTGCTGGTTCGGCCGGGGCAGGACTATGGCTGGCCCTATTGCTATTATGACGGGGCCCAGAAGAAGCGCGTGCTGGCGCCCGAATATGGTGGCGATGGCGGCAAGGCCGTGGGTCGCTGTGATGATAAGGCAGAACCAATCGCTACATTTCCGGCGCATTTCGCCCCGACCGGTTTGGCTTATTATAATGGCGATGAATTCCCGTCGGGTTATAAGGGTGGACTTTTCATCTCCTTTCACGGCTCCTGGAACCGCGCGCCCGCGCCGCAGGACGGCTTTCGCCTGATGTTCCAGCCCATGGCGGACGGGAAGCCGAGCGGCGCGGCGATCCTCTTCGCGGACGGCTTTTCGGGTCCGGACAAGGGGCAGGGGCGTCCGCCGCATCGGCCCACGGGCGTGATCGTAGCCGGCGACTCGCTTTATGTCTCGGATGATGCGGGCGGGCGGATCTGGAAGATCGTCTATCGCGGGCCAGCCGATGCGCCGTTGACGGCCGCAACGCCAGCGCCGGTCAACGCTGGTGCGACTCCCGCCTCGACTCAGAGCATCCTGCCTGAAGGCTTCACTGCCGAACAGGTCGCGCTGGGTGAACGCATCTATCGCGGCATCGAGCGCTCGGGGACATGTGCGGGCTGCCACGGACCGGATGGCAAGGGATCCGCTCTCGGTCCCGCGCTCACCGGGCCGGACTGGCTGTGGGCGGACGGTTCGGTTGCCTCCATCGCCAAGGTGACGCGTGATGGAGTCGCGCAACCCAAGAAGGCAGCGAGCGGAATGCCCGCCAAGGGCGGCGCGCCTCTCAACGAAAGCGACATTCAGGCGGTCGCTGCCTATGTCTGGACGCTCGGACACAAAGAGTAACGTTACGAAAGCAGGTGCTCAGCCCCCGGAAAAGCGGGAGTTAACACCGAGAGCGTTGAGGTCCCTCGCCCTTTTTGACAGAGTCAACTCGGGTGCTGCTCCGGCTGCACCTGGGAAAAAGGGATTGGCCATCAACGGGATCGCCGCTGCTCGAAGGGGCAAGCGGGCCGCCCGGAATAAGAAACACGGAATTTTAATGCGCACGATCAAAATTTTTGAAGTGCTGGCGATCACATGCGTCGCCGGCGGAACGCCTCTTGCGGCCCTCCAAGCCCAGCAGCCCGGCGGATCGGCGGATGTCGCACCCGCTGGCGACGGCGGCGAGAGCGGGGACATTGTCATCCTCGGCCGGGGTCTTGCGCTGCCGCCCGGCACGCTGGCATATGGATCGGTCACGCTCGAGCGCGATCAGTTGCTCGGCCAGGCCTCGGGCCTCCTGGAAGGCGCGCTCGCCGACGTGGCGGGCTTCCAGCAATTCCGCCGGTCAGACAGCCGCTCGGCCAATCCCTCCTCGCAGGGCGTGACGCTGCGGGCGCTGGGCGGCAACGCCACCAGCCGCGCGCTCGTTATTTTGGACGGCGTTCCTCAGGCCGATCCTTTCTTCGGTTCGGTGCCATTCACGGCGTTGATGCCCGAGCGGCTGGGCGCGGTGCGCGTCACCCGTGGCGGCGGCGCCGGGGCGTTCGGCGCGGGGACAGTCGCGGGCACCATCGAGTTGTTCAGCGCGGACCGGCACCAGCTTCCGGAGGTGCAGGCGAGTGCTTTCTACGGATCACGCAATGCGCAGGATCTGAGCCTTAGCGTCTCGCCCGACGTAGGAGCCGGCTTTGTCTCCATTTCCGGCAAATATGCACGCGGCGATGGCTTCCAGACCACGCCCGCCGATCAGCAGAACGCCGCCACCGTACCGGCGCGCTACGAGAACTGGTCGGTCAGCCTCTACGGAGTCGCCCCGGTCGGCCGTGACGGCGAAATCCAGTCGCGAGTCACGGTTTTCCGCGATGATCGCACGCTGCGCTTTGCCGGTGCGGACAGCGGACAGGAAGGACAGGATGCGAGCTTGCGCTTCTTGTGGCGCGGCGACTGGCAGATCGAAGCGCTGGGCTACGTCCAGTTCCGCAATTTCGACAATATCGTCATCAGTTCCAGCAGCTTCCGGCCCGTGCTCGACCAGCGCAACACGCCTTCCACCGGCGTGGGCGGTAAGATCGAACTGCGCCCGCCGACGGGGCCGAACAACGTGTTGCGGATCGGCGCCGACACGCGCGTCGCCATTGCCGATATGCTGGAGGATGCGATCAACGGCGGCACGGGCGCCATCACCGCGCGCCGCGCCGCTCATGGCCGGCAGGTGACGACCGGCTTCTACATCGAAGACGATCTGACGCTCGGCAATGTGGTGCTGACGGCCGGCGCGCGGGCTGATCGTTGGACTGTCACCCAGGGCCGCTTCGTCGAGCGCAACGGCGCCGGCTCGGTCACGACGGATACCCGTTTTGCCGATCGCGACGATTGGGAGGCGAGCGTGCGTGGCGGTGTGCTGTGGCACGCGGTTCCGGGTGTGGATCTCCGCGCGGCGGGCTATACCAGCTTTCGCCTGCCGACCCTTAACGAGCTTTACCGCTCCTTCGCCGTGTTCCCGGTGACCACGCAAGCCAATGCCGCGCTGGCGCCGGAGCGGCTGCGTGGTGCGGAAGTCGGCATCGATCTGCATCCGCTGCCAGGCCTCCGTTTCTCGGCCACGGCCTTCTACAATCGCCTGGGCAATGCCATTGCCAATGTGACGATCGGCACCAATCTGCGCCAGCGGCAGAATGTCGATGCCATCGTCGCCAAGGGCATCGAGCTGACTGGGTCGGCGCAATTGGGTGATTTCGACCTCGATGCGTCTTATGCTTATAATGACAGCCGCGTGAAGGCGAGCGGCCCGGCTGCGCCGCTCGATGGCCTGCGCCCTGCCCAAAGCCCCCGCCACATGGCGAGCGGCACGCTGGGCTGGAACGGCCCCGCTGGTTTCCGTCTCGCCGGCACGCTGCGCTATACCGGCCCGCAGTTCGAGGATGATTTGCAAACCGACGTGCTGCCGGGTGTCGTGACAGTGGACGGCTATGCCAGCATTCCGCTCGCCGGCGGCTTCACGCTGGTCGGCCGGGTGGAAAATGCCTTCGATGCGACCGTGCTGACTCGGAAGGTCGGCAACAGCATCGATCTGGGCGCGCCACGCACCTTCTGGATCGGCATCAGCTTCGGGAAGTGAGCAATGGGGGCGGCGGGTTTCCATCCGCGCCGTCCCGGCTCACGTGATATGAAGATGAGACGGCGCCTTCGCTCTGTGTGGGGGCGCCGCTTCTTTGAGTGGGCTGCGCCCGGTCTATCCATAAAGAACCACCGTGCTCCAGGAGCCCAGGGCTCAGCCGCGCAGCGTGGACTATGATCGCTGCCATGGCGGGAGTCAGAGAACCGGACGGGAGTGTCCGGCGCTGAAGTGGCGCGTGAATTCATTGTCTCCGCCCAGCCTCCTGTCTGCGTAGGAGCACAAGGAGATTTGGCAGCGCTCGGGCGCGGGAGGCGCGCAGGAATCAGTATCCTGGAGCCCTGCATGGCGGGCAGGGGCCCCGGCAGCGCGCAGACACAGGGCTATGGACGAAGCCGCCTACGGGCGCAGAGCACGGGCGGCGCATGGGCACAGGGCCATGCGCCGCTGCGCAAGCTTCTGTCGGGTAGCTCCCGTGCGCGCCGGCGCGCCGGACCGCTTTAGGCCCGCGCGCGCTCCAGACCATTGGCGGCGGAGAGGAGCGCCTGGACGGAAGCTGTCGCAATGTCTGAATCCAGCCCAACGCCGAACACAGTGCGTCCGTCATCGGTGCGACACTCGACATAGGCGGCGGCGTTCACGTCCGTGCCCGCGCCGATGGCGTGCTCGCTATAGTCGACCACGTCGAGGTCGACATCCAGATGCTCGCGCAGAGCGGCGAGGACACTGGAGATGAGGCCGTTGCCGCGTCCGGAAACGGTGTGCTCCTCGCCATGCAGGGCAATGCGGCCCACGAACAGGCGCCCGCCGGACGCGCCTGCTCCCGCCGCGCCGCTCTCTTGATAGTCGAGCAGCTTGAAGGGCTGGTCCGCGTCCATGCAATAATGCGTGCGGAAGGCGCTCCAGATGTCGGCCGCATGTAACTCGCGACTGGTGCTGTCGGCCAGCTCCTGCACCACGCGGCTGAAGTCTGCCTGCTGGCGCTTGGGCAGCTTGAGGCCCTTGTCCTGCTGGAGCACCCAGGCCACGCCGCCCTTGCCGGACTGTGAGTTGACGCGGATCACCGCCTCGTAGGAGCAGCCCAGGTCTGCCGGGTCGATGGGCAGATAGGGCACGTTCCAGAGCTGGTCGTTGCGCGCCTCTTGTGCAGCGAAGCCCTTCTTGATGGCGTCCTGATGACTGCCGGAGAAGGCCGTGAACACCAGGTCGCCCGCATAGGGGTGGCGCGGATGAACGGGGAGTTGGTTGCAGTAGGTCGCCGTCTGCACGATCTCCTCCATGTTGGAGAAGTCGAGGCCCGGGGCGATGCCCTGCGTATACATGTTGAGCGCAACAGTGACGATGTCGCAATTGCCGGTGCGCTCGCCATTGCCGAACAGGCAGCCCTCGACGCGGTCGGCGCCGGCCATCAGTCCCAGTTCGGCCGCGGCGATCCCGGTGCCGCGGTCGTTATGCGGATGCAGCGAGATGCACACCGTCTCGCGATTGCGGATATGGCGGCAGAACCATTCGATCTGGTCCGCATAGATGTTGGGCGTCGCCGCCTCCACCGTGGCGGGCAGGTTCAGGATCAGCGGCTTCTCCGCCGAGGGCTGGAGAATGTCCATCACCGCCTCGCAGCACTCCAGGCTGAACTCCAGCTCGGCGGTGGAGAAGGTTTCCGGCGAATATTCGAAATGCCAGTCGGTATCGGGCTGCTTGGCCGCTTCGTCGCGAATGATCTTGGCGGCCTCGATGGCGATCTGCTTGATCTGCGGCCGGTCCATGCCGAACACGATCTGCCGCCATGCGGGAGAGACCGCATTATAGACATGGACGATGGCCTTCGGCGCGCCGCGCAGACTCTCAAACGTGCGCTCGATGAGGTCGCGGCGTGCCTGGGTCAGTACCTGGATAATGACGTCGTCGGGAATGCGGCCCGACTGGACGAGGCCGGAGATGAAATCGAACTCGGTCGCGCCGGCCGAGGGGAAGCCGACCTCGATCTCCTTGACGCCGATTTTCACCAGCAGATCGAAGAAACGGGTCTTCTTCTCGCTATCCATCGGATCCACGAGCGCCTGGTTGCCGTCGCGCAGGTCCGTGGAGAGCCAGCGCGGCGCCTTGGTGATGGTGCGGGAAGGCCACTGCCGGTCGGGCAGGTCGACCTGCGGGAAGGGCCGGTATTTAACGGAAGGATCGCTCAGCATCATGGATTCGGCTTGTCTCTGTCTTCGCGGCGGGCACGGCAGTCAGGCTGTCGCCGAGGCCCGGGGGCGCTTCTGGAATATCGCTTTGGAAAACGCCCTTAGGCGCAGCTTGCCGCCTGCGGCAAGCGCTGGAATGCGCCTAAGGGCGCGTAAGTCGCGTAAGACGATCAAGGAGACGCGGATGAACCATTGCCGCTAAAATGCCTGTAAATGCCGCGCGCGTCCAGTCGAAATTGCCGATCAGTGTGAGCGGGAGCCATGGCGGAACAGGCTCTTGCGTTCGTCGGCGCGGGCCCTAAGTGCTGGGTCCAGCATCATTGCCGCAAGAAGAGGTTTCATCGCCATGACCGCCACGCACAGCTCGCGCATGATTATCCTTGGCTCGGGCCCCGCCGGCCTGTCCGCCGCCATCTATGCGGCGCGTGCGGGAATGGCGCCGATCGTGGTGCAGGGCATGCAGCCGGGCGGCCAGCTCACCATCACCACCGATGTCGAGAATTATCCCGGCTTCCGGGACGTGATCCAGGGCCCATGGCTCATGGAAGAGATGCAGGCGCAGGCGGAGCATGTCGGCGCGCAGATGATGTATGACCAGATCGTGGATGTCGATCTCTCCAAGCGCCCGTTCAAGCTGACTGGCGATGGCGGTACCGAATATTATGGCGACACGCTGGTGATCGCCACCGGGGCCCAGGCCAAGTGGCTGGGGTTGGAAAGCGAGCATCTGCTTCAGGGCAAGGGCGTCTCGGCCTGCGCGACCTGCGACGGCTTTTTCTATCGCGGCAAGAAAGTGGTCGTGATCGGCGGCGGCAACACTGCCGTGGAAGAGGCGCTCTACCTCACCAATCACAGCCACGACGTGACGCTGATCCACCGTCGCGACTCGCTGCGCGCGGAGAAGATCCTGCAAGATCGGCTCTTTGCCCATCCCCACATCAAGGTGCTGTGGAACAAGGCCGTCTCGCGCTTCGTGGGCGGCGGCGATCCGGAGGGGCTGGTCGGCGTCGACCTGGTCGACACCGTGACCGGCGAGGAGAGCCACGAGCCCTGCGACGGCGCGTTCGTCGCGATTGGTCACAAGCCTGCGACCGAGTTGTTCGAAGGCAAGCTGCCGCTCGATGAGGGCTATCTGCTGGTGGAGAAGGGCACGAGCCGGACCAGCATCCCCGGCGTGTTCGCGGCGGGCGACGTGACCGACAAGGTCTATCGTCAGGCCGTCACGGCGGCGGGCATGGGCTGCATGGCCGCGCTGGATGCCGAGCGCTTCCTTGCTGAAGCGGATTTCGAGGCGCAGGCGGCGGTCCCTGCCGCTTGACCGGACGGCGCCGGAGATGTTGCTCTTTTTGGGCGATATTTCCGGGAAGGTGACCGGCGCGGCAACCACGACTGTTGAACCCTCGGCAAGACCCCGCGCCTAGAGGCTGGGGTGGCTCCGCCAAGCGGGAGCCGGTCGCGAACCAGCAACGGACCAGAGACTGGACGGCGCAGCGATGTGTCGAGGCCGGACTCGTTCGATGAAAAAGGCTCCGTTGTCGGAAGCCTGGGCCGCCAAGCCATAATCCTGCGAGGGTCGATGTGTTCAAAATTCAAAAGCTGCTGTTGCCGGGCCTTATCCTGCTTGCCCTGAGCGGTTGCGCGCAGGATGAGGAGGTGGTCGTCACCGGCAGCACCGCTCAGGAGATGCGGGTCTCCATCCGTTCGATTTCCCGCACGCTGCCGCCCGATCGCCGGGCCGAGTTCCAGAACGCTATCGAGGCGATCGTCTTTTCCGCCACCGATCGGGGCCTTGCCGAGGACGGTGAGCGCCTGACGCCCCACGCTATGCAGCGGCTCCGCGGCCGCAGCGTCTATCAGGTGATCGAGGACGCCAAGTTGCTGCGCGCTGCCGGGCGCTACTGAGGCTGGCATGCGGACCGGCGAAAGGCTCTCCCGCCGGCCGGGCGCATTTACTCAGCGTCCGTTTCGTCGCCGATTTGCTGGTATTGCACGGCGAAGGACGGATCGCAGTCGTAAGGGAACACATAGTTCCCCGGCTGCTTCGTCCATTTGATGATGCGTGCGCCGTTGTTCTCCAGCGTGTCCGGATCCTCGAACCATTGCGTGGCGATGAGCGTCTTGCCGTCGGGCGAGAGCTTGTAACGCTCCACCATGTGCACATTGTCGCCATGGTCCAAGCCGTTGTTGGTGATCGTCGCGGCGGCCAGATGCGTGGTGTCGATCACCAGCTCGTCGCCCTCCCAATGGCCGATGCTGTGGCCGGTCTTGCTGTGCGGCGCGTCGGCTGGCGGATGGCCGCGCCCGTCCATGAAGACGATGCGTACCTGATCGAAATACTCATATTTGAAGACGATGAGCTGCGGCGTCTGATAGACCTCGAAAGGGAAGGGGCCCTGAATCGAATAGACGATCGAGGGCGCCGCACAGACACGCTCCAGAGTCATTTCGTCAGACGGCTGCCACTTGTCCGCCTTGGCAAGCGCCTCCGGCTTGGGCTTGAGGCCGCCGAACTCCCCCTTGGGGAATTCCGCCACGCCGGTGTCCGCCAGAACGACCGTGTTGGGCGGCAGCTTGGCCCTCAGTTCGGCGTCATCGGGGTCGGGACGCGGATCGAGGTTCCAGAAGCCGGAGAAATCGGGCGGCGTCTGCGCGATCGCCGGAGCGGCCAGCACAGCCATGCAGGCCATGGCCATGCCGAGCCCGGCGCGCGGGATGAACAGGCGCATGCTCTTACTTCTCGTCATTCTGGCCGAAGGGCGCGCTGCCGATGCGCTTGCCGTCGGCGTCGAACGCCTGCCGCAGCCGCATATAGGGCTTGCCGTCGCGCGAGCCCCAGCCCTCCAGCGTAACGGTGTCGCCGGGCTTGAGGCTGTTGCGCTTCCAGCCGCGCCGCAGCAGCACCACCGGCGCATTGGTCTCCGCCCGCCATTGCTCGACGGTTCCGTCGGGCTTCTTCACTTCGACGCCGATGGAGCCATGCGGATTGGTGAAGCGGAAATCCGTCACCTTGCCTGTGATCTTCACGGTATTTCCTGAGTCGAAGAAGGCAGCGAAGCTGTGATGGGCCGACGCCGTGCCGGCCGAAAGCAGCAGGGTGGCTGCTAGGGCCACGCCACCGTGGAATTTCAATGCCATATCCAGTTCAGTCCTCTCAGCGGGCTCTGTGGCGTTGTCTCGCTTAGCCCTCTTCTCTGCTTTATCCGGGGTTCGCCATGGGGCTCAAGCCCCAAAGTCGGCGGCGAGCGCGATTTCAGGCTGCGTCCGCGTCGATCTTGCGGGTCAGCAGGGCCCGCAAGGCGCCGAATGTCTCGAAGCTTTCCGCTTCGACATCCTCGTCGTCGATGCGGATGCCGAGGCGATCCTCGAAATCGGTGAGGAGCGTCGCCACCGCCATGGAATCCAGCTCCGGCAGGGCGCCGAACAGCGGTGTCGCCTCGTCGAAGCCGGCCACGCGCGCGGCATCCAGGCCGAGCACGGCAACGAGACTGGCTCGCAGGGCTTGGTCGGCGGCGGTCAAAATGGGCGTCCCGTCTGGTCTCGCGCGGAAAGAGGCTCTGTGCCGGGCGCCTAGCGGTTTTGCGCGCGCAAGGAAACAGGAAATGCCGCTCGCTCGTTCCATGCGCCGCCCGCCAAAGGCGCTCGCATTCGCGCTTCATCCTGCTAAGGCAAGGCCATGACCCTGCTGCTCGACCATCTGCCGCTGCGTGGCGCGCCGGAGGCGGTCGCACTGGATGGCCGGTCCGGCGCAATCCGCTATGGCGAGATGGAGGCAATGACCGGCCGGCTCGCCGGGTGGATCGCGGCGCAGGGTCTGCCGCCCGGCAGTCGCATCGCTGCATGGCTGCCCAAGGGACCGCTCGCCGCCCTGTTGCCGCTTGCCGTGGTGCGGGCGGGGCACGTTTATGTGCCCGTCAATCCTCTGCTCAAGCGCGCCCAGACGGCGCATATCCTTGTGGACAGCGGCGCGGCTCTGCTCGTTTCGCAGCCGGCGCGGCTGGCGACGCTGGAAGCAGACGACCGGCCGGGCGACCTCGTATTGGCCGAGGATGGCGCGCTCGATGCCATCATGCGCGATCGAGCCGCTGCTGCGCTGCCGCCGAGCGCAGCCGATCCTGGCGATCTGGTGGAAATTCTCTACACTTCGGGCTCCACCGGCCGGCCCAAGGGCGTGATGTTGAGCCATGCCAATCTCATGATCGGCGCCCGTTCGGTCGCGACCTATCTCGGCCTCGCGGCGGACGATGTTACGCTCGCCCTGTTGCCGCTCAGCTTCGATTATGGGCAAAACCAGCTTCTCTCCACCTGGTGGGCTGGAGGCCGGGCGGTGCCGCTCGATTATCTGCTGCCGCGTGACGTGGTGAAGGCTGCGGCCGCCCATGGCGTGACGACGCTGGCCGGCGTGCCGCCACTCTGGGTGCAGCTTGTCGAGGCGGCATGGCCGGCCGAAGCGCGCGTCCATCTGCGTCGTGTCACCAACAGCGGTGGCGCGCTGACGCGGCCGCTGATCGAGCGCCTGCGCGACACCTTCCCGGGCGTGGACATCGTCGCCATGTACGGCCTCACGGAGGCCTTCCGCTCCACCTATTTGCCGCCTGCCTTGCTGGAGGCGCATCCCACCAGCATCGGCCGCGCGATCCCGGATGCCGAAGTGCT
>DASRXY010000079.1:0-4312 GCA_035654035.1 Sphingobium sp.
GACGAGATCCACCGCTTCAACCGCGCCCAGCAGGACGGATTCCTGCCTTATGTGGAAGACGGCACGGTGACGCTGGTCGGCGCGACCACCGAGAACCCCAGCTTCGCGCTCAATGCCGCGCTGCTCAGCCGCGCCCAGGTGCTGATCCTGCGCCGGCTGGACGAGCCCGCGCTGGCCGAACTGGTCGCACGCGCCGAGGCGCTGGACGGCAAACCCCTGCCCCTGACGGACGAAGCCCGGGCCGCGCTCATCGCCTCAGCCGACGGTGACGGGCGCTTCCTGCTCAACCAGGTGGAGACGCTACAGGGCATCGCCATCAAGG
The DNA here is from genome assembly GCA_035654035.1 of Sphingobium sp. Classification (GTDB taxonomy): domain Bacteria; phylum Pseudomonadota; class Alphaproteobacteria; order Sphingomonadales; family Sphingomonadaceae; genus Sphingobium. The sequence goes on from DASRXY010000079.1 coordinate 323, forward strand.
AGACGCTCGACCCCGCCGGGCTCGCCGCCCTGCTCCACCGCCGCATGCCGATCTATGACAAGGATCGCGAGGGGCACTACAATCTCATTTCCGCGCTGCACAAGGCGCTGCGCGGCTCCGACCCGCAGGCCGCGCTTTACTATCTGGCGCGCATGCTGGTCGCAGGCGAGGAGCCGCTCTACGTGCTGCGCCGGCTGGTGCGCTTCGCCAGCGAGGATGTGGGCCTCGCCGATCCGCAGGCGCTGGTGCAGTGCCTCGCCGCCAAGGATGCCTATGATTTCCTCGGATCGCCCGAGGGCGAGCTGGCCATCGTGCAGGCGTGCCTCTATCTCGCCACCGCGCCCAAATCGAACGCGGCCTACACGGCGCAGAAGGCGGCCTGGAAGAGCGCGAAGGACACCGGATCGCTGATGCCGCCGCCCAATATCCTGAATGCGCCCACCAAGCTGATGAAGGAGATCGGCTACGGCAAGGGCTACAGCTACGATCATGACGTGGAGGGCGGCTTTTCCGGCGACAATTACTGGCCGGAGGAGATGACGCCACAGACCTTCTATGCGCCGGTCGATCGCGGCTTCGAGAAGCGCATCGCCGAGCGGCTCGCCTGGTGGGACGCGCGGCGGCGCGAGATCAGGGGCGCCTGAGCATGAGCCTGAGCTGGGACGAGGCGGTCGCCTATGCACTGACGCTGCCGGACACCCTCCTCGCGACTGCATATGGCAAGCCGGCAGTGAAGCTCGCCGCCAATGGGCGCGGCTTTCTCGCCACCGGCCATGAGCCGCAGGAGGCGTTCTGCCTGCTGCTCGACCGGGACACGGTTGCCATGCTGATCGAGACCGACCCGGAGACCTTCTTTCAGACACCGCATTATGCCGGCTTCGACGCCGTGCTGGTGCGCTATGCCACGCGCGATCCCGAGCGGGTGCGCGCCATGATCGCGCTGGCGCGGGAGCAGGCGGCCGCCAAGAAGCCGGCGCGGCCGCGCAACAAGACGCCCCGCAAACCCCAAGCGTGAACCGCTTTTCCCATTTCGTCGCCATCGACTGGTCGGGCGCGCTCGGGCCGCGCCAGCCGGGCATCGCCGTTGCGCTGTGCGCATGGGGCGGAGGCGCGCCCCGGCTCGTCGCGCCGCCGGACGGGCCGGTCTGGTCGCGCCAGGGGGTGCTGGACTGGCTGCTGCGCGACCTGCCGCACGAGAGCCTCGTCGGCTTCGACCTCGGCCCCTCGCTCCCTTTTGTCGATCATGGCGCCTTCTTCCCGCACTGGGACCGCTCGCCCGCCGATGCGCGCGACCTGTGGCGCCTTGTCGAGGAGATCTGCGCCGACGACCCGCATCTGGGCGCCGGCAGCTTCGTCGCGCATCCGCAGGCTCGCGCCTATTTCCGCCATCGCGGCGAGGAAGGCGTGCATTTTGGCGGCGGGCGCGGGCGCCTGCGTGTCACCGAATATGCCCAGCGCGCGCAGGGCCTCAACCCCTATTCCAACTTCAACCTGGTGGGCGCCGCGCAGGTCGGCAAGTCGAGCCTCACCGGCATGCGCCTGCTCCACCGGCTCGACGGGCGCCTGCCGATCTGGCCCTTCGATGCCGATCCGGGCAGCGGCTCGCTGATCGTTGAAATCTACACCAGCCTCGCCGCGCGCGCCGCCGGCAAGCGCAAGGGCCAGACCAAGATGTGGACGGGCGCGGAGCTGGACCTGTGCCTCGCCCAGCTCGGCTGCGCGGCCCATGCCCCCCTGCCCCGCTACAGCGATCATCAGACCGACGCGCTGCTCACCGCCGCCTGGCTCCGCCACGTCCAGGCCGACGCCGCGCTCTGGCCCCAGCTCTGGGCGCCGGGCGAACGCCTGCCCGACGTCGCCCGCACGGAGGGCTGGACCTTCGGCGTCCTTTAAGGCTCACCGCAAGGCGCGCCCGCGCGCTGCTCATGTTGAGCGGGACAGACGCGCCCGCTCTCTGGCTTCTTCCCTCGCTCTACAGACTCTACCGACAGCCTTCGCCGGATCAATGGCGAGCTTTCGCTCGGGGATCTCGCGGACGACTCAGCCGGGAACGGACGAACCTCATGCACAGACCGGGAACAGAATGTGCCACCCCATGTGCACGGCAATCCGATGCTGCCTGCGCGATCTGCGTCTTTCGCGTTGACGGTTTAGCGCGGGATACCTAGGGCAGCCTCGGCTCGCCGGATTAGCACAGTGGTAGTGCAGCGGTTTTGTAAACCGAAGGTCGCGGGTTCGAATCCTGCATCCGGCACCATTTCTTTCGCCTGCGCCATCAGAGCCTCATCTGATTGCGCCCGGGGCAAGCACTTGACTGCCCGCTGCGTCAGTTTGACGGCAGGTTCCGGTGCAGCCCGCGTCGCTGGACTTCCTTGCGAAGGGCCATGTGCATGGGTGTTTGCTCGTCGGCGGAGAGGCGCTCGACCCTCCACAACAACTCGACGTCACTGAGTAGCGCCACCATCGCGGCGCAATAGTTCTCCACAGGTTTCATCTGCTGATTTGGGTCCTTCCGACCCGTGACGACACCGGCACCATCGTCGCAAAAGCGACATCGATTTATAGCGGATTGCGGCAAGAACCGTCAGCGACTCGTATACCACATCGCCGCCCATATCCCTAAAGCGTAATAACGTATGAGAGGGCAGCGGTCGCTCAGCGCACGGTAAAGCGCACCTTGTCCACGGTCCGTCCGCTTTCATCGAGCAGCGCGAGCAAATGGCTGCCGGGAATGAGGGGAAGTTGCACGCCGGCCTCGGCCAGACCCAGCCGATGCCCGTTGAGCGTTACGGAATAGGCCTTATTTGCCCCGCTCACCGCGACGCCCAGGGACTGGCGACCGGCGGGAATATCCGGATCGACGGCATAGATGCTGCCCGAGACGGGATTGGTGATGCGCGGGCGGCGCGCATGGTCGGGCGCGGGAGCGAGCGCATGCTGATCCGTGCCGGCCAGGAACCATTCGCGGCGCGGCGGCTCGCTGCCGGTGGTAAAGGCGATCTGCGCGGCGCGGACATGGGCGGGGCGGGCGAGCGGCTGGCCCGGCGCCCCGCGATGCAGTGCCAGCATGACATCGCGCCAGACCGGGGCCGCGCCGCTGGTGCCTGAGACGGCCCGCATCGAATCCCCCTCCAGATTGCCGACCCACACCGCGACGGTGAACCGATCCGAGAAGCCGATGCACCAATTGTCGCGCATGGCCTTGGACGTGCCCGTCTTGGCGGCCGCCCAGAAGGGCAGGCGCAGCGCGGAATCGACGCCGAAGGTACTGGCGCGCGCGCTGGCATCCGAGAGGATGTCCGCCACGATCCACGCCGCGCCGGGATCGATGAGCGGGCGCGCGGTATCGGCGGGATCGTCGGTGCGCAGCCGCAGCGGCGACCAGCGGCCGAGATTGGCGAGCGTACGGAAGGCATTGGCCTGCTGGAGCAGCGTCACTTCCGCCGAACCGAGCGCCAGCGAGAAGCCGTAATAATCGCCGTCGCCCTCCAGCCCCGTATAGCCCAGATCCCACAGGCGATCGCGGAAATCCTGCACGCCGTCCAGCATCAGCGCGCGTACCGCCGGCACGTTGAGGCTGTTGGCCAGCGCGCGCCGCACCGAGACGGGGCCGAGAAAAGCATTGTCGTAATTGCGCGGCACATAGAGGCCCGAAGCGGTATCGAGCTGGACCGGCGAATCCTCCAGGATCGAGCCGGCCGTCAGCCATTTGCGCTCGATAAGCTGGGCATAGAGGAAGGGCTTGAAGGTGGAGCCGGCCTGACGCGGCGCATTCGCGCCATCGACCGCCGCCGCCGTGGAACCCAGGCCGACGCCGCCCACATAAGCGAGCACGTCGCCGCTCTTGTTATCGACCACCAGCACCGCGCCATCGCGCACGCGCGTGGGGCCGAGGCCCTGAAGCTGGTGGCGCAGCGCTTGCGCGGCAATGGCCTGCACCTCGGCATCGAGCGTGCTGGTCACGCGCAGGCCCGGCCGGCGCAGCAGATG
>DASRXY010000080.1:0-5539 GCA_035654035.1 Sphingobium sp.
CGCCAGCGTGGCCCATTCCGGCAAGGTTGGGGCCTGCGCCATGTCAAGCTGGGCGGGGAGAGGAGCGATGCTGGTCGTCCAGCCCTGGAGATTCAGATCGCGGGCAAGCTGGGCGCGGTCGATGGCGCGGGCCAGGGCGGAGCGCACGGCATGGTCGGCGAGAAAACCGCGCCGGTCGGCAATGGCGAGGCCGAAGAGGCCGGGTGCGGGGTCGGCCCGCACGTCGGTGGAGCCCAGCCGGGCATGGGGCAGCAGCAGCAGATGCTGGAACCGTCCGCCCAGAACCAGATCGGCCCGTCCGTTCTGGAAGCGCGCGATGGCGAGCGCGGCGCGTGCCGCCTCAAGTGTGCGCCGATCACGCACAGCACTGGGCGGCGGCGCCCCGTCCTCGCTCTCGTCTGCATTGGCCATGGGGCGCAGGTAGAGCCGCTGGAGCCGCGCCTCGGCCTGATAGGGCCCCGTGCCGCCCTGCTTGCCGATGATGGCGAGACGGGGCTGGGCGAGGAGCTGGATGAAGGCGGGGAGGGCGGTGTCCAGGCGAATCTCGATCACGCGATCGGTCATCGCACGCACGTCGGGCTTGAGGCCGGCCAGGACTTCCGGGCTGGCACGCATGCGCTGCTGGAGGATGCGCGCGACGGCGTCGGCCTTCACCGGCTCGCCATCGGCCCATTTGGCACGGCGCAGGCGGAAGATGTAGCTCTGCCCTCCGTCGCTCACGATCCAGCTCTCCGCGAGGCCGGGGATTACTCCGCCCTGTGCGTCGAAGGCGACCAGCCCCTGCGCGGTGGCGGCCAGCACGGCCTTGGCCGGCGCACTGCGTTCGTGGCGGAGTGGATCGGTCATTTCGATGGGCTGGCCGATGATCTGGACGACCACGGGGCGCTCCTCGCCGCCCCCGCAGCCGGCCAGTGCGGCGCACAGGCACGCCAGCAGCGGCACCCAACGCCCTGCACGCAGTCCGCCTGCCGCTCTCCTAGCCACGCGTTTCAAACCTTCCTGAGAGGACCGACCCTTGTTCCTAGCCCGGCCGGCGGCGTGGGCCAACAGGGGAAAATGGAGGCGCGGCGGAGCCCGTCGCGGTCAACCGGTGGCCGAACCCATTGCGGCACCGCCTGCCGTGATAGCGCGCCGCAGCGCACGGCACCGACGTTGACGGCGGTTCGACTAGAAATGCGGACGGCACGTGCAAGGTCGCTGTCGTCAAGCAATGGGGCGTCCAGACAACCGAGAGGCACGGGGGATCATGAGACAGCCCTCTGCCGATGCAAGAAGGGGGCGATGAAAGGCTGCTCCGGCGCTGAAGGCCAATCGCCAGGAGCACGGGGTCGGAGGAGCTGGAACCCATCGGGGCGGCCCGGTCAATATTCGCCCGAGCCTATGCGCGGACCGCCAAGCGGGATACCCGCGCTGATATGGAGGCCGGACAAATTATGGTGCGGACGGCGGGACTCGAACCCGCACTCTCACTGAGAAGCGGATTTTAAGTCCGCTGCGTCTACCGATTTCGCCACGTCCGCATGCGTGAAGCCCCGGCCTTGCCGCCGCCCGGTCGGCGCGTCCATGCCATGGCCGGCCCGTGCCCGCCAGCCCTTGATCCGCAAAGATACGCCTGCCGATCATGCCCAGATGCGGGGTGAGGAGGCGCGGAAAGGCATGTTCGCTTGTGGTAGGCAGCTCGACAGGGGCAGCATGGAAGGACAGGGGCGCCACCGCAGTAGCGCCCGTAGCCCTTGGTCTGCTCAGCGCGCGGGGTTGAGGCGCTCGCGCATTTCCTTGCCGGGCTTGAAGTGCGGCACGCGCTTGGCAGGCACCGTCACGGCAACGCCGGTGCGCGGATTGCGGCCGGTGCGGCCATCGCGCGCGCGCGTGGTGAAGGCGCCGAAGCCGCGCAGTTCCACGCGGCCGCCATCCGCCAGCCGTTCGCCGATCGAATCGAAGATCAGGCTGACGATGCGGTCGACTTCCTGAAGATTGAGCTCGGGATTGCGGGCCGCGAGCTTCTGAACGAGTTGCGAACGAATCATGCTGGGTCTTTCAACAGGCCAGTTATTCCATTCATGCGCACGCAACCGTTCGCTGGCGAAACGATCCGGACACTGCCGGTTATCCCCCGCCTCGCCGCGCGGGCGCGGTGCGCGAGAGATCCGGCTGCGCATTTCGCGAGTCATGCCGTCCTCATCACCGCGCGATGTGCAGAATATCGGCACAAGTGCGAGGCAAATCAAGCGGATGTCGCGTTTAAAGCTCATATAAGATTTGTGCGGCCCTTTTGAAGGAAGCCTCACGGGAAAGGCCGGCCGATACGGGATCGGCCGGCCTTCCGGAAGCGCGGCCCGCGGGCAGCGCGATGTTCGATGGCTGGCTTAGCTCTTGTTGGCCTTGAGCGCCTCGCCCAGAATGTCGCCCAGCGACGCGCCGCTGTCAGACGAGCCATACTGCGCCACCGCCTGCTTCTCCTCGGCGATCTGCAGCGCCTTGACGGAGAAGTTGGGCTTCTTGGAGCGGTCGAAGCCGATCACCATCGCGTCGAACTTCTGGCCCGGCTGGAAACGCTCGGGGCGCTGCTCGTCGCGGTCGCGGCCCAGGTCGCTGCGCTTGATGAAGCCGGTCGCGCCATCTTCGCCGACCTGCACTTCCAGGCCGCCGTCGCGCACTTCCAGCACGGTGACGGTGACGGTTTCGTTCTTGGACAGGCCGCCAGCCGAGCCGGTGCCGGCGCCCGGCGCACCCTTCTCAAGCTGCTTCATGCCGAGCGAGATGCGCTCCTTCTCCACATCGACGTCGAGCACGACGGCCTTCACGACCTCGCCCTTGCGATGCAGGTTGAGCGCGTCCTCGCCCGAGAGGCCCCAGGCGATGTCGGACATGTGAACCATGCCGTCCACGTCGCCGTCCAGGCCCACGAACAGGCCGAACTCGGTGGCGTTCTTGACTTCGCCCTCGACGGTCGAGCCGATCGGGTGACGCTCGGCAAAGCTCTCCCACGGATTGGCCTGCGCCTGCTTGAGACCCAGGCTGATGCGGCGCTTCTCCACATCGACCTCGAGCACCAGCACGTCGACTTCCTGGCTCGTCGAGACGATCTTGCCGGGGTGGACGTTCTTCTTGGTCCAGCTCATCTCGGAGACGTGGACCAGGCCCTCGATGCCCGGCTCCAGCTCGACGAAAGCACCATATTCGGTGATGTTCGTCACGCGGCCGGTGAGCTTGGCGCCAACCGGATACTTGGCGGCTGCGCCTTCCCACGGATCGCTCTCGAGCTGCTTCATGCCCAGGCTGATGCGCTGCGTCTCGCGGTTGATCCGGATGATCTGCACCTTCACCACGTCGCCGATGTTGATCATCTCGCTGGGGTGATTGATGCGCTTGTAGCTGAGATCGGTGACGTGCAGCAGGCCGTCAATGCCGCCCAGGTCGACGAACGCACCGTAATCGGTGATGTTCTTGACCGTGCCCTCGATGATCTGGCCCTCGTGCAGGGTCTGGATCAGGCCGCTGCGCTGCTCGGCGCGAGTCTCTTCCAGAATGGCGCGGCGCGACACCACGATGTTGCCGCGGCGGCGATCCATCTTGAGGATCTGGAAGGGCTGGGGGATGTCCATTAGCGGGGTGACGTCGCGCACGGGGCGGATGTCCACCTGGCTGCCGGGCAAGAAGGCCACGGCGCCGTCGAGATCGACAGTGAAGCCGCCCTTCACGCGGCCGAAGATGACGCCCTCGACGCGGCTGTTCTCGGCGAACTCGGCTTCCAGCTTGTCCCACGCGGCTTCGCGGCGGGCGCGGTCGCGCGAGAGCATGGCCTCGCCATTGCTGTTCTCGACGCGGTCGACATAGACCTCGACTTCATCGCCGACCTTCAGCTCGGCCTTCTGGCCGGGGGCGGCGAATTCGCGCAGAGCCACGCGACCCTCGCTCTTGAGGCCGACGTCGATGACGGCCATGTCATTTTCGATGGCGGTGATGGTGCCCTTGACGACGCGGCCTTCGAAGCCGCCGTCGGCGCCGCCGAGGGAATCATTGAGGAGCGCGGCGAATTCATCGCGCGAGGGAAATGCCGTAGAGGCCATAAAAGCGGGTTCCTTCAAGTCATTGCTGGCCAGCCGGTTGTCTCCGGCGGTCTTTGGCCAAACCGCCCGCGCGGCCGAATGCCGGGCGGACATTCCTTGCGCGACCAACCGATGAAAATGCACTTGCCGGGAAAAGCAAAACAGGCGCTCCGCAGCGCGAAGCGCCTCAGCCGGACCGGATTCTGGTCTGCGGCATTTCCGATAAGGTCAGGCACAGCCCGACTTGAAAATGCTTCAGCCGCGGTCTCTCAGGCGAGCATCCACCAGCGCGATCGCGCTCCGAACGGCGGCGCCTATACTCAAATCGCTGGTATCTAGCAAGTCCGCATCGGCCGCCTGCACCATGGGCGCGTCGGTCCGCTCGGTGTCCCGGCGGTCGCGGGCGATGAGATCGGCGCGGATCGCATCGAGGCTGGCGGTCGGGTCTTCGGCGCGCAGCTCGGCGAAGCGCCGTTGCGCGCGGACCGGGACGCTGGCTGTCACAAACAGTTTGGCCTCCGCATCCGGGGCGATGACGGTGCCGATGTCCCGCCCGTCCAGCACTGCGCCGCCGGGCTGCATCGCAAAGGCGCGCTGGCGAGCAAGCAGAGCGGCGCGCACGGCGGGGTGGCGCGAAACGCGGCTCGCCAGTGGCCCGGCTTCTTCCGAGCGCAGCGCCGGATCGGCCAGCAGTGCCTCGTCGAAGGCGCAGGCGGCCAGCGCATCGCCCTCATTGTCCGGATCGCCGCCGGCGCGCGCGACGCCGATGCCCACCGCGCGATAGAGCAGCCCGGTATCGAGGTGCGGCAGCCCGTAATGCGCAGCGAGCGCGCGGGCGATGGTGCCCTTGCCGGACGCTGCCGGCCCATCGACGGCGATAATCATGGCGTCACGCGTCGAAGGAGGGACGCGCCTCGTCCGGCCCGGCTCCTCACGCCTCGCCCTTGAGCGTACGGAGCAGATCGGCAAAGCCGGGGAAGCTGGTCGCGACCGGGCTCATATCGTCGATGACGACGCCGCCAGTGGTGGCCTGGCCGGCGACGGCGAAGCTCATGGCGATGCGATGGTCCAGTTCCGCGCCGATGGTCGGTGTCTTTTCCGTGCCCTGAAGCGGGGCGCCGTCGGTGCCGTCGATGACGAGTCCGTCGTCCCGCTCCGTGACGCGCGCGCCAATGCGGGCGAGGTTGGATGCCATGAGCGCGAGCCGGTCCGACTCCTTGACGCGCAGCTCGTCGAGACCGCTGGTCGTGGTGCGACCCTTCGCAAAGCTCGCCGCCACGAAAAACACGGGGAATTCGTCGATCATGCTCGGCGCGATGTCCGGCGGCACCTCGATGCCGGTCAACTGGCTGTGCCGCACGACGAGGTCCGCCACCGGCTCGCCGCCGACGTCGCGCTCGTTGGTGATCGTGAGGTCCGCGCCCATCGCCTGGAGCAGCGTGAACAGGCCGCTGCGCGTGGGGTTCATGCCGACGTTGGTGACGGTGACA
>DASRXY010000081.1:0-2116 GCA_035654035.1 Sphingobium sp.
ACCTCGCCCATCAGCGGCCGCTTGCCCGCATCGCGGTCGCCACCCGCGCCGAATACGGTAACAAGCCGCCCGGCTGTATGCGGCCGCAGCGCTTCGATGGCGGCGCGCAGCCCATCCGGCGTATGCGCATAGTCGACATAGACGGGCGCGCCCGCACGCGTAATGACTGCGCGCTCCAGTCGGCCGCGCACTGGCTGCACGCGCGCCAGATGTTCCAGCACCCGGGCCAGCACGCCGCCCGTCGCGAGCACGAGGCCCGCGGCAGTAAGCGCATTGGCGGCCTGATAGGCGCCGATCAGCGGCAGCGCGACCTTGTGGCGCGCGCCCTCCGCCTCGATCACCAGCGTCTGCCCGAGCTGGGTGGGCGTCCGCTCGACGAGGCGCAGCGTCTCGCCCGCCGCGCCCACCGTCATGACGTGCAGACCACGGGCCCTCGCATGATCGATCACTTCGCCCGAGCGCGGATCGTCCGCCCAGATGACCGCCGTGCCGTCCGTGTCGATCACCTCGTCGAAGAGGCGCATCTTGGCCGCGAAATAATGCTCCATGGTGCCGTGATAATCGAGATGATCGCGGCTGAGATTGGTGAACGCCCCCGCCCGTACCGGCAGCGCCTCGCTGCGATACTGCGCAAGACCATGGCTGGACGCCTCATAGGCGACATGATCGATTCCCTCGCGGGCCAACCCTGCCATGTTGGAGAGGAAGGTCACGATGTCGGGCGTGGTGAGGCCCGTCGAAACCTGATCCACACTCGTCGTGACGCCCAGCGTGCCGATGGACGCGGATTTTTCGCCGACCATGTGCCAAAGCTGGCGCGTCAACTCCACCGTCGATGTCTTGCCGTTGGTGCCCGTCACCGCCACGATCGTGGCCGGATAGGGCGCATGGAAGCGCGCCGCCATCTGTGCGAACAACCGGCGTGGCTCCGCGCTCGCAATGTGGAGGGCGCCTTCCACCTTCGCCTGCGGCCGTGCCACCACTGCAATCGCGCCCGCCGCCACCGCCGCCGGGATAAAATCCTCGCCATTTACCCGCGCGCCCTGGAACGCGCCGAACACGCAGCCCGGCGCCACCTTGCGATTGTCGATGGCGAAGCCGGTCACGGTGCGCGCGCCCTCCCCGCCGGTGATGCCTGGAGCGAGATCGGCGAGCCGGGTCATTGCGCCGTCGCCTTGACCCGGTCGGCCGGAATGAGCGGGAGCAGCTCCGTGAGATCGATGTCGCGATTGGGCTGCGGATAGACGCCGAGCAGCGGCCCGACGCGCTGGACGAACGCCTTGACCACCGGTGCCGAGGTCCAGGCGGCCGTACGCAGGCCCCAGGTCTCCTTGGCGCCCTGCGGCTCATCCATCGTCACCACCACGACATATTTGGGCTCGTCCATCGGGAAGGCGCTGGCAAAAGTCACGACGTTGGAATGGCGGCTATAGCCGCCTATACCCGGCTTCTCGCCCGTGCCGGTCTTGGCGCCGATGCGATAGCCCTCCGCATCGCCGTTGCGGCCGGTGCCGCTCTGCACGATCAGGCGCAGAAGCTGGCGCATGCGCGCGCTGGTCGCCGAGGAGAAGACCCTGCGGCCCTCCGGCTCTTCGCCGGGCTTCACCTTGACCACGGTCACGGGGTGCCACATGCCGCCATTGACCAGCGCGGCATAGGCACTGGCCAGATGCATCGGCGTGACGGCGATGCCATGGCCATAGGACGCGGTCATGTTGGTGAGCCGGCCCCAATCGCGGGGCCAGATCGACTTGTCCTGCTCGTCCAGCTCGATGCTGACCCGGCGATCGAACTCCAGCGCGCGGTAGACCTTCTGCAACGGCTCGATGCCCATCTCGTCGGCAATGCGCGCCGTGACGATATTGCTGGAGAAGATCAGCGTCTCGGGCACGTTCAGCCAGCGATTGAGGCCATCATGATCGCGGATCAGGCGGCCGGCGATCTCCAGCGGCTTGGTGGCATCATAGCGCTTGGCCATATCTGTCACCGTGCCCGCGTCCATCGCCGCGGCGATGGCGATCGGTTTGAACACCGAGCCCAGCTCGTAGCGCGCCTGCACCACGCGGTTGCACAGCGGCAGGTCCTCGCACTGGATGACGCCGGGCCGCATCTTGCC
>DASRXY010000082.1:0-1620 GCA_035654035.1 Sphingobium sp.
CTGGCCCGCACGGGCCTCACTGCCACGGTCGTCGCGGCCGACCTGCGCGACTGGCAGCCATCCGAACCGGTCGACGCGATCCTGCTCGACGCGCCGTGCAGCGCCACCGGCATCTTCCGCCGCCATCCGGACGTGCTCCACCGCGTCGGCCCCCGGCAGATCGCGGAGATGGCGGACTTACAAGCTGCCCTGCTCGACCGTGCGAGCGGCTGGCTGAAGCCCGGCGGCCGGCTCGTCTATGCCACCTGCTCGCTGGAACCGGAGGAAGGCGAGACGCAGATCGCTGCACTGCTCGCCCGGCGCGGCGACATGCGCCCGGCGGCCATCGATGGCGGCACGTTCCCGGCGGGCCTGGGTACGCAGGCGCCGGGACAACTGCGCACATTGCCCGGCCTGCTGAGCGAGACGGGTGGCCTCGATGGATTCTTCGTGGCGCTGCTGGAGCGCAACTGACCCACCCCTCGACCTACACGGCCGCACCGTTGCGGGCGACCATGGTAGCGTGGCGCTGTTCGGCAACGCGGCGAACGGCCAGCGCGATTTCCAGATCGATTTCGTCGCGCTTGTCCTTGGGCAGGGCGCGATAGCCGTCTTCGCTGAGGTCGTGCTTGCGCAGCACGGCATCGCGGGCGCGCTCCTCGGGCGTCTTGCAGGCTTCTTCCTTGAGCTTGGCCAGCAGCGCGTCGAAATCCACGGCGGGGCTGTCCGCGCCGCGCTTGCCGCTGGTGCCGGCGGTCGTCGCCGACACGCCCATGACCGCCTTGAACTCCACTTGCCTCTCCCTCTCGCCGTGGCGTGACGCCCTGCTTGTGACAGGGGAAGGATAAGGAGCCATGAATCGCGGCGCAGCGCCTGCCGCCACGCCCCAGGTGACTCAATTCGGCACAGCTTTTGCCGTCAGGGTGAATCCATCCACAACTTTATCCGCAAGCCGCCCGAGGAACGGGGTCAGGCGCGGTTGCACTGGCTGAATCGCGGGTTTAAGCCATACCAGCCATGGTGTCTCACGTCCGCATCGCCCCCTCCATCTTGTCGGCCGATTTCGCACGGCTCGGCGAGGAAGTTCGCGCCATCGACGAAGCGGGCTGCGACTGGATCCATGTCGACGTGATGGACGGCCATTTCGTGCCCAATCTCACCATCGGCCCCATGGTGGTGAAGGCGCTGCGCCCGCACACCAGCAAGCCGTTCGACGTGCACCTGATGATTTCGCCGGTCGACGGGTTCCTCGACGCCTTCGCCGAGGCCGGGGCCGATATCCTTACCGTCCACCCCGAGGCAGGGCCGCATATTCACCGCTCTGTTCAGCGCATCAAGGCGCTGGGCAAGAAAGCGGGCGTCTCGCTCAACCCCGCCACGCCCGCCAAGATGCTCGATTATCTCATCGACGAGATCGACCTCGTGCTGGTGATGAGCGTCAACCCCGGCTTCGGCGGGCAGAGCTTCATCGACAGTCAGCTCCGCAAGATCGAGGCGGTGCGCAAGATGATCGACAAGTCCGGCCGTGACATTGCGCTGGAAGTGGACGGCGGCGTGGATGCCAACACCGCACCGCGCGTCATTGCCGCCGGTGCCGACGTGCTGGTTGCCGGCACCGCCACCTTCCGCGGCGGCCCCGTT
>DASRXY010000083.1:0-2514 GCA_035654035.1 Sphingobium sp.
ATGAGAAGGCGCAGATCAGCCGCGCGGTGAAGACGCTGGAGGGCATGGGGCTGATCGAGCGGCCCAGCCTGCGCGCCAAGCTGACCCTGCGTCCCGCCGGCCAGCGCATCTACGACGATATGATGGTCATCAGCCGGCGCCGCGACCAGGCGCTGGCTGCGGGCTTCTCGCGCGCGGAGCGGGCGGATTTCTCTGCCATGACGCAGGCGCTCACTGTCCGTGCGGCGCAAATCTATGCCGAGGAGCGCCGCCTCTCCGCCGAGGCTGCCGCCGCCGGGCAGGGGCCACCGCCGCCGCCCATTCCCTCCTTCGACGAGGAGGGGCAGGACCGCTCCGGCATCGCCAGCCTGATCGGTCCGCAACTCACCGCGCTCGCCTCCTATCTGCGGCGCAGCGCCATGCTCGCCTATCAGCGCGAACAGGGCCTCTCCAATTTCCAATGGATGATCCTCTCCCAAATCGGCGAATATGAGCCGCTGCCGCTGGCGCGCCTCATCGAGATCATGGGGCGTGACAAGAGCCAGGTGGGCCGCACTGTGGCCTATTTCGAGCAGAGCGGTCTGGTGGTGCGCCAGCGCGTGGCGCGCAAGCGCGACATTCTGGTGACGACAACGCCGCATGGTGCCGAGGTCTATGAGCGAATGTGTGGCATCGCCATACGCCGGGACAATGCCCTGACAGCGGACCTGGGTCCGGCACGGCGCGCGACCTATATGGCCATGCTCGATCGGCTGGAGACGAACGCCCGCGCCATGGCGGCCGAGCAGAAGGACGCTCCGGACGCTTGAGGGGGTCGGTGTGCCGGGCCTCGCACAAGGTCGAGGCACCGCTTGTGGGGGAACGTTGTCGTCATCCAAGCGGAAGTTGGAATCTCGGCCGGACTGCTCGACACTACGCGAGATGCCAGCTTTCGCTGGGATGACGGAGATCATGGGTGGCGGACGACGCTCCTGCACCGACAGGCTGGCGCAGGGAGATGAAGCGCTGAAGTCACGGGACGCCATAGGCGGCGGCAAAAATACGGCAACCGACAGAGTGAGACGTTGGAGTGGCGTGAACGCCTGCACCTGCGCCGGCGGCACCGGCATTGGCGGACAAGTGCCGCAATAGCGGATACGTTTCCCATGGACGAGCGAGAATGCCTCCCGCTCGTCCCCATTTCACCAAGCAAACGCCATTACAGGCGCTTGTCTCAGCGGTCCTGCGCGGGGTTGGTGTTGGGGCTTTCCAGCTGCTTGAGCACCTTGCCGTCCGGGAAGGTCACGGTGACGTTGAAGCCACCCTTGCGGCCGTCCTTGAGCGGATAATAGGTAAGGTTGATCTTGTCGCCCGGCTTGAGCGAGCGCTTGGTCCAGCCGTTGCGGCCGAGATGGTTGGGGCTCATGCCCTCCAGCGCCCAGCGCTCGCCGTTGGCGGTGACGTAGAGGAAGGTGTGCGGATTGGTCCAGTCCCAGCGCTCCACCGTGGCGTTCTTCATTTCCACGGCCTTGCCCCATTCGAACATCGCAGTTGAATGATGCGCGGGTGTGGACGTGGCGACCAGCACCGTCAGGGCACTTGCGGCCGTTGCCAGGATTACGCGGCGGGAAGCGATTCGGGGCATATCCACTCCTGAAAAGCGTCAATTCTTGTCCGCGGGGCAGGCCAGCGGTATCGTTTACAGTGCTCTATTTCGACGTTCCGGTGGACAAAATCAACGCCGAAAGCGAAGCGCAATATATTTTATGGGGTACACTGTGACATGCGCGCATGAACCGGACATTGCGCTTGACTCGCAGTTGAGCAAGTCCACTATTGCCCGGATTTGATGGGGATGCCCGCCGTGCGGCGGAGCGTGACCCGCGCGACAGGGAGAGGAAAGGCTTGTGATGCAGGCAGGCAAATGGGTGCGTTTCGCCATGATCGGCGCGGCTTCTGCAATGGCGTTGGCGGCAGCGCCGATGACAGTAGCCGCCAAGGGCTATGCCGAGCTCGACCAGCTGCCGGATTGGTCCGGCGTGTGGCAACCCGATTGGTCGAGCCTCTTTGCTGGTCGGGGCGGCAACGGCCCGCCGGCGGGCCCCAAGCTGACGCCGGAAGCGGCCAAGGCATTGGCGGCGTTCAACGAGAAGAAGAAGGAGGGCATGAACCTCCAGACCGAGGCGGCCAACTGCATACCGCCGGGCATGCCGGGCATCATGCGCATGCCGTATCCGCTGGAGTTCGTCTATTCGCCGGGCCGGGTGAACATCCTGCACGAGACCTACAGCCAGGTGCGCCGCATCTATACCGACGGGCGGCCGATTCCCGAGGACCCCGATCCGCAGTTCAATGGCAACAGCGTGGGCCATTGGGACGGCGACACGCTGATTGTCGATACTGTGGGCCTCAACCCGCAAACCACGCTCTCCGAGGGCATCCACCCCACCGAGAACACGCGTATCCACGAGGTCTTCAAGCTGGCCAAGCCGGGCCTGCTCCAGGTCACGACCACGATCAGCGATCCGGCCATCTACCATGAGCCCTACACCACCG
>DASRXY010000084.1:0-2510 GCA_035654035.1 Sphingobium sp.
CGCTGGCGCGCATGGTGGGCAGGCGATATTCGTCCACCCGCACCGACTGGCCGGTGTAGATCGTCTCCTCGCCGGACTTGAAGTTCAGCTCATAGTCGCCGAGCGGCGCGGCCTGCGGCACCGCCCATTGCGTCTCGGCGCTGCCCGTTGCGCCGATCGTCACGGGCAGCGTGAAGCGCGTGCCGGAGCCGTAATGGATCAGCTCCAGCGTGCCCTTGAAGCCCTTGAGGAGCTGGAAGCCGCTGCCCACCGGCCGGCGCAGCACATGCTTCATGTGCACCGTCTCGCCGGCGCGCACCAAAGCGCGATCGAACACGGTATGGATGATGTCGCCGGGCGGCGACCAGCCGAAAGGCAGCTCGAAATCATAGGGCGCGATGCCATTGGACCAGCTGCTGAGCGTGAAGCTCATGTCATCGCCCAGGCGCGCCGAGACCATCAGCGGATGGGCCTGCCACGCGAAGCGGCAGCCGCCGCCGCTCTCGGGCGAGGGCAGCGCGCGGCGCACGGCCAGCCGGCCCTGCGCATCCGTCCGCCCGGAGGCGAGCGCCTCGCCGGTGCAGCTATCGGTGAGCGCGACGGCGGCGTTTGCGACCGGCTTGCCGCTGTCGAGCGCGGTCACCCAGACAAGCGAGCTTTCGCGCCCCCATTTGAAATGCACGGCCATGTTGGTGACGAGCGCGCCAGTCGCCACATAGCGCGGCACGTCGCGGCCCAGCAGCGCCTTGCCGAGTGCCGGGCTGGCCAGCTCCACCACATAGAAGCCGGGCTTGCCGAGCGGAATGCCGACCACCTCGAACGCCTTGCCCTTGCCGGGCAGATCCAGCTTGAGCGGCGCGCCCGCGCCATCCAGCAGCGGCTTTTCGCGCGTGTGATTGATGAAGCGCGTGCTGCCATCCGGCTGCTTCACCTCCTCATAGTCGCGCTCCTCGGCCTCGCCGAGCTTGCGGAGCATCGCGGCGATGGCGGCATCATCCCCCGCGATGCGCTGGCTCTGCCCGGTGATGCTGCGGACCTTGCCGGCCAGGCCGGGCTCCACCGCACGGACCGTCACCGGCAGAACGCCGCCCTCGCCACTCTCCAATATACCGAAATCGGCCGCGAACTTGACCAGCGGCGGCACCGGACCGAAGCGCGTGGCGAGCGGAAAGCGCTCGGCATTGGAGAGCGGCCGACCGGAGATGTCCTTGAGGCCGGCCGGCAGCGCGAGCCGCGCCGCCGTCTCCGCCGGGAACGGCCCCTTGAATTCCAGGTCCGTCACCTGCGCGTCGCTGCGCTGGTCGCGCCCCAGCACCGGCGCACGCGTGCTGCCGTCGGCGAGCGTCAGGCGGACGGCGAGCGCGCTGGCGCGATCCACCGGCGCGGAGAAGCGCAGCCAGGCGGACTGGATGGGATCGCAGGCGGCCTTGCTGTTGGCCCGGCCGCATTCGAAGCGTGCGGCGAACGCCTCGCGCACGGTATAGTCGAAACGCTGGTCGCGCCCTGCTACCTTGCCGGCCGGGCTCGCGATGCTTGCAGGCCAGACCAGCGCCATCTCCTTGCGCGGCGGCAGCGGCCGGCGGCAGCGCAGCGCCGTCACTGTGCCGAGCGCCTGCGCGCGGGCCCTGGCGTCGGCGGGCAGCGTCTCCGGCAGGCCGGCCTGTTCGAGGAAGGAGCGCATCCGCCAATCGTCCGGGCCCATGCCTTCGACGAGGCGCGCGGTCTCGCTCGCCTCCAGCACGTCCACTGCGATCGTCTCGCCGATGCCGTCGACCACGCAGCCCGCCCGCGCCGCCACCGAGCGCGGATCGGCCGGCACATTGGTGGCGACCAGAAACACCTGGTGCTCGTCGATGCCGCCGTTCAGGCCCGGCGCCAGAACCGCACGCACCGAGGGACCGCCGGTATCGATGGGGAAGCGGCTGGTCCCCGAGAGGCGCGTGCCGCGCAACGTGGTGAGCCCCTCGCGAAGCTGGACGCCGCAGGAGAGTCCGCCGGGCAGCGGCTTGTCGAAATCGAGCACAAAAGTCTGCGGGTCCACCCAGCGGCCCTTGGCGGGCACCGGGCAATCGCTGCGGGCAGCGGGCGCCGCGCGCGGATCGCCCAGCGGCACCATGGGCTCGGAAAAGCGCAGGGTAAAGCGCTCGATGGCGCCTCCGCCATCGCCGCCGGCCACCGCCAGCGTCACCTGCGGCCCGGAATCGCTGCGCGCGGTGAGCGGGAGGAGAAGCACGCCGAGGACGGCCAGCAACCAGCGCCCGCTCATTCCGTTCTACTCCCCCTTCAAAACCGACTCAGATCATCATGATTGCGCATCGTCGACCGGCTGTCCATCGACCAAGCGTGCTTTTCTATCGATGAATGGAGAAACCCGTCCGATACGACTCCACCATTGGCGAAACGGTTGCGCTGTGTTGCCGTTCCCGGCCCATGGGCGCGGGGCGGCGAGCGCGACTTGCGAGAGTCCGCCGGCACGGTTTGCGACCGATCCCAACTCCTATAAGGCTCACGCGTGGAGGGCGTGGCGAGAG
>DASRXY010000085.1:0-2920 GCA_035654035.1 Sphingobium sp.
GCCACGAGCTGCCGGGCAATGGCGGGCACGCGCGCGTCCGTCCGCCCCGGCTTGAGCGGCGCCGCCGCATCGGGAATGGCGGGGCCCGGCGCCGCCGCGCCCGCGCCGCGCAGCGCCAGATAGGCTTTGGAGAGCTGCCGATAGCTCGCATGCTGCGGAGCCAGGCTCTCGAGCCACTCGTCGACCGTGCCCGCTGCCAGCGCTCGGGCAAGCCCCCCTTCCAGATCGACCTGCGCGCGTTCAAGCGTATAATCCTTATAAAGTTTCACCGGATCCGACGCGCCCCGCGCCAGCGCAGCGGCATAGTGCAGTGCACTGCGTGTGAGCGCGGTCTCGCCCTCCGCCGTTCCCGGCCTGCCGTCGAGCGCGAACGTCATCCGGTCGAGCCCGTGCCCCGCCCGCCGATCGATCGCCCCGCGCAACTGCCGCACGGTGTCAGCGCTCCACCGCGCCTGTTCCACCGATGTGTCTGGATCCGACCGAGTGCCGAGCATATCGCAGGCGGTGAGAACAAGCGGCAAAGCCAGCAACGCGCTGGCGATCAGACGTTTAGGCACATGGGTCTCCTGATGTGGACCCATCAACAACGCGCGAACCCCGCCGGCGCTCCGCTCGCACCGCTGACAAAGGCCCAGCTTGCGTCCTCCGCGCTGATATTGGCGCGCGCGCGCCGGGCTACCCCATGTTGCGGACAGGCGTCCTGGTGTCGGGGCGGAGGGCTGTACGGCATATGGACGCATCAACGCGAAAAAATGCAGTTTGCTCGCGTGATGTTCGGAGTGGAGGGTGGCCCGTGCTTTGGACCTGAACCATCAAAACCGCTAACCATCTACGGATTTAATGGTGGGCGCGGCAAGGATTGAACTTGCGACCCCACCCGTGTGAAGGGTGTGCTCTACCACTGAGCTACGCGCCCGGCGACCGTGTCGCGGGAGGGAGCGCTTTGGCGAGAGACGCGGGCGCTGTCAAGCGGCAGCCGCATCCAATTCCGTGCGGCGCTTATTGAGGATACCAATATTTGATGTGGCAGGCCTCGCACACCTGATCGAGCTGACCCGATGCGTCGGCAAGGGTTTGCGCCTTACGCGTGCGGCTGGCCTCCAGAAGCGAGTCAGACACATCGGCGAGTGCGCGAGCATGGGCGGCGAAATCCTTAGGATCGGCGTCAATGAAGCCCTGCACCTGCTTGGCGGTGGCCACGCCGGGGGCACCCTCATCCGGGAGCTTGTTACCCTCGGGCACCACCGCTACGCGGGGAGCCTCCGCCATGGCGAGCGCCGCCGTCTTCATGGCCTGCGCCGCCTCACCGAACTTGCTCCAGTCTTCCGCCCCGAGTTGCGAGGCATCCGGATTGCCGTCATCGTCGAAGGCGCGGTTGCCGACATCCCACAGCACCTGTGCCTGCGGGGCGACCACATCCTTCATCAGCGCTTGAAGATAGAGCGGCGTATCGGCCGCCTGAGCCGTGGCCACCACAATCGCCGCGCCGCTCAATGCCAGCAGTCCGTACTTCATCGCCTATCCTCCTTGGTGCAGTCCGTCCATTTCACCTCTTTTGGGGGATAGAAGAGAAGCCGGCCTTGATCGAGCGCAATAATCCCGACCAAAAGCCGGTCCACCATGATGGTGCGACGCGCTCAGGAGTTCCTGTCGGCCAGTGCGCCACCATCGCGTTCTTCTTCCAGCAGCACTGCCGAGGCCCCGGTCGCCGAGAGCCGAACACGATCCCCCTCGACCTCCGCGATGAGACCGCCTGAAATATAGTGGTGGTGATCGTCGTGGGAACCGCTGTCGGCCTTGATCATCTTGATGCGATCCCCCTCGACCTTGTCAACTGTGCCGATGTGGACGCCATCTGCGCCAATGATCTCCATATGCTCCTTGATCTGGCTCATGTCCGCCATGTCTCGTCTCCTTGCTTGCAGCTGGGTGCTTCCCCAACGTGCGAGCGGCCAATCGGCTGCCACAAATGGAACGGATGGACTCAGTCGAACCACTTTTCGGTCTGTTCCGCGCTGGCCGGACGGGATCGAATATGCGCGTCCAGCGGTTCCAGAAGGATTGCGCCCTTGTCGGAGACCGCTTTTGCCGATCAGCATCAATCCCGAATGGCAGCAGCTCGCACTCTATGCCACGGGCGCGGCGCTGCTACTGATTCTGCTCTTCAATATTCCCTATGTGGGCCGCGTTCTGCGTGCGCTGTTCTCCTTCGCCACACTCGCCTTCTGCCTGTTCCTGCTGTTTCAGCAGGCACCTTTCGATCCCAATCTGGCGCGGCTGACGGCCAAGCTGGGAATAGACCAACAGGAAGTGTCGGGCGAGGAAGTGCGCATCCGCATGGCGCGCGACGGACATTTCTGGGCCCAGGCCTCCATCAATGGCGTCGAGCGGCGTATGCTGGTGGATAGCGGCGCGACCGTGACGGCCCTCTCCCGCCAGACCGCAGACCTCGCCGGCGTGTCGCGTGGCGCCGGCCTCGTGCCGGTGCTGATGCAGACAGCCAATGGCACGACTCCAGCTGAGACTGGCACCGTCGAGCAGCTGCGCCTTGGCAATATCGAGGCGCGCAATCTCAAGGTGGTCGTCGCGCCCGCGCTCGGCACGATCGACGTGCTGGGTATGAACTTCCTCTCGCAACTGGCCTCCTGGCGCGTGGAAGGCCGCATGCTTGTGCTGACCCCCGAGGCCGCCGAGCCGGACCCGGCCTGACCACGGGCGCCCCTTCTGTAGTGAGTGGAAGCCGCTCAGGTTAGCACGCCGTGCTCCTGCGCAGGCAAAAGCCAGGGCCAGCCGAACGCCGCATCCGCCCTAGGCTCCTTCCCCGCGCCGCTCAGCCGATACTGCTCACCAGCGTTACGCGCACCCGGCGTGGGAGCGGCCGGAAGCCGATCGCGTCGGCCCCACGATCCTGGAGCAGATT
>DASRXY010000086.1:0-2228 GCA_035654035.1 Sphingobium sp.
GCCCACTCCAACGCCGACGCCCACTCCGACGCCGACGCCCACTCCAACGCCGTCGAACAGCAGCCTCATGGGTCCGCTGGTATCGCAGACGTTCGTCAACGATGCGGCGCAGCAGGGCGGCCGGTTCAACAATGTGACGCCTCAGCCGGTCCAGGACGGCTATGCCAATGCGGCAGGTTTTTCGATTCGCTATGACGCGGCCACGCAGAGCTACACGGTGACCAATGCGTCGCGGACGATGACATTCACGCCCGCGGACGAGGTCTCCTCCGGCTCCACCGACTTCAAGGCCTATGCCAAATCCTCCGGGAACACGGCGGATTCGCTCTCACTCACGCGGCCCGGAACATCCGGCGCGCTGCAATATCGCTATGTTGGCGGCGGCGCGTGGGAGAGCATTGTGGCCGACGGCGACAACCGCGACTTCAGCTATTCGCCCTTCACTTATGGCGTGCCGACACCGGATGCCACTCTCCCGCGCAGTGGCAGCGGCGGCTTCTCCGTGAGCCTCGTCGGCGCCCGCCAGGACGACCTGCCTTATGCGATGGCCGGCTCCGGCACCATGCAGGTGGATTTCACGCGCGGCTCGCTCGCCAGTTCAGGCGTGCTCACCACCATTGACGTCAAGACCGGCTATGTCCTGAAGATCGGCCTCTATTACGGCGCGGCCACGCTTTCCAGCTCGGCCAACGCGTTCTCCGGCGCCTTCTCCATGCACGATACGTCGCGGTTCACAGGTCAGTGGAAAGGCCGCTTCTACGGCCCGAACAACGAGGAAGTCGGCGCCACCTGGTCCATCAGCAACGGCCAGGGGGAATATGGCGCGGGCTATCTGATCGGCCGACAGGACGGCAGCGTACCGTTCTATAACGAATCGCTGGTGCCGATCCGCTTCTCCGAGGATTTCGGCGCCCCGCAGGATCGGGGCGGCTATTCGATGCTGGCGGGCAGCCGCTACAGCGAAATTGCCTTCCGCGACACCGGCGGCGGGACGGCCGCCGCCGATTCGGACATCGTGCGCGGCGACAATGTCCTGCGCTACAATGCCACAACGGGCAGCTTCACCTATATCGACGGGAATGCGGGCATCAGCACGCTCTTCGGCACGGGGTCGCTGAACGGCACAGCGTCCAATGATGCCGTCTCGGTCTATGAGGTGACGCTCAGCGGCATCAATTATCGCCTGACGCTGCTGAAACCCGGCGCCAGTAATCCGGACATCGCCCTTACTTACACCAGCTATGGCCGCTGGCAGCAGATGCAAGGCGGCTCAACCGACGCGCGCGACCGCTGGTTCGCCTGGGGCGTGCGCACCAATGCCTTCCAGATCCCCACGGGCACCGGCCATTTCGAGGGATTGCTGGTGGGCACCGGCACCACGACCAATGGCGGCGCGCAATACAGCCTTACCGGCACGAGCAGCTTCGATGTCGATTTCGGCGCGGCCACCTTCACCGGTGCGCTCAACCCGATCGGCAAAAATCTTGCGACGTCTGCCGTAAAGAATTTCGGCAGCTATGCCGTCACCGGCGGGATCATGGACCTGGACGGCGGCCTTGCGGCCAATGTTGTGGACGGGAGCGCCAACTATCTCGGCTTCTTCGAAGGCGCGCTCTACGGCCCGCAGGCGAATGAACTCGGCGGCACCTTCGGCTTCCGTTCGCAGAGCGCCATCAACGGTTCCACGGTCAACCTGACGGGCGCAGTGGTTGCCAAGCGGCCCTGATCCGCTGCCATTCGCCTTGAATTTCTGCGTCCACCGGGTCTAGCTGCGTCGATGGCTGTCCGCTCGCTCCCCCTTCGCGCCGCGTTGCTTGCCGGCGCGCTCGGCTGCGGCGGCGCTCATGCACAGCAACCGACCGCGCAAGACATGCCCATGGCGGCGCAGGGCCCCACGCTCTCGCAGGACGGCACGGCGCTCTCCGGCCTCACCGCGGCACAGCTCTTCGACATTGCCGAGCAGGCGCGCGCCGCCGGTCGCACGGCGGATGCAGAGGCGATCTACAAGGCGCTGTCCGCCGATCCCAAGCTGGAAATCCGCCAGGAGGCGCGCTTTCGCCTGGGCATGATGCAGAGCGCGGCGGGGCACCTCACGGAGGCGGCCCTCTCCTTCCGCGCGATCCTCGACGAGCAGCCCAACGCCGCGCGCGTGCGGCTGGAGCTGGCGCGCGTGCTGGCGCTAATGGGCGATGAGGGCAAGGCCCGTCAGGCGCTGCGCCAGGCGCAGG
>DASRXY010000087.1:0-7895 GCA_035654035.1 Sphingobium sp.
TGATGAGATTGATGTCCTCGTGCGCCCCGGCGCGGATGCCGGGCGCATCGACGGGCACGGGCGGATAATGGAGCAGGCGCAGGATCGAATTGCCCTGCGCGATTTTGCCGTCGAACCAGTCCGGGGGCAGGCCCAGATGCCGCGCCACCCCCGCGAGAATACGCGCGCCCACCGCATCGAAAGCGGCGTAGAGCGCCGTGAAGATTTCCCGAAAACCCGCGATTTCGCGCGGCCAGACATTGGGCGGCATCTCGGCCGCCGGCGCGCTGCCCGGGGCCTCCCGGCCGACATGCCAGAATTCCTTGAGGTCGTTGGCCTGCGCGCCCTTGGCGACTTCGGTGCCGAAGGCGGTATAGCCGCGTTGCCCGGCTCCGCCGGGGACGAGATAGGCGCGCTTCGCCGCATCCGGCAGGGCGAACAGCGCGCGAGCCAGCTGCCAGCCGCGCGCGATGAGGGCGGCGTCCATGCCGTGATCGGCAACCAGCGCGAAGCCATAGGTGCGGAAACTCTCCCCTAGCGCATCGGCAAAGGCGTCGGGGGACAAGGTCGCCAGCGACAGCACCGGCATGCCGTCCATAGCGGCGTAAGAGGTCGGCTCAGGCGTGCGCAGGGCCGCCATATATCTGCTCCTGTTTCCGGCGGACCCGGCCGCACCCAACGAGAGGCAAACTCTAGCATCGCGCCGCGCGCTGGAAACCGCTTTTCCGCCTCGGCCGCCAATGCGCCGCCGGGCTTGCCAGCCGGGCGCCGCCATGGGAAGGCAGGCCCATCTTTATTTCGGAACAGGGGCAAGAGAAAAGCGATGCGCTACTGGCTGATGAAATCGGAACCGGACTGCTTCTCCTGGGACGATCTCGTGCGGCAGGGCAAGGCGGAGTGGGACGGCGTGCGCAACCATGCCGCGCAGCTCAACATGAAGGCGATGGCTCTCGGCGACCGCGCGCTGTTCTACCACAGCAACATCGGCCTGGAGTGCGTGGGCATCATGGAGATCGTGCGTACGGCCGAGCCGGACAGCACGGACGATAGCGGCAAGTGGATGGCCGTGATGGTGGCGCCGGTGGAGAAGCTGGCGCGTCCCGTCACTCTCAAGGCAATGAAGGCAGAGCCGGCACTGGCCGGCATGGCGATGATCCGCCAGTCGCGCCTCTCGGTGTCGCCTGTCAGCGAGGCGGAATATGCCCGCATCCTGGAGATGGCGGCGAGCTGAGGCACTTCTTTCGCTGCGCAACATAGCCGCACGACATAGCAAAGCCGGCGCAGAAGCCCAAAAACACGTCTGAAAATGCCTGATTTTCTGAAGCAACCTGAGAAGCGATTGCAATTTATGCAATCGTCAGGACCCCCTTTGCATTTGATTTTCGCTGCGTTGCAGCATATCTCAATCGTGGAAGTTGAGAAGGTGCCATCCTGAATCAATGGAGGTATCAATGGTGCGTATTTTCAAGAAGATCCTCGCGGTTTACCTGGAGCAGGTCGCCAAGTACGGCCCGGTCTACGGCCCCTATTGAGCTGCCGGAACGCGGACCAGCCGACCTGCCCTGCGTCGCAAAGTCCCCGTTTCCGAAAGACCGCTGATCGGCTGAGTCCGGTCGCATGAAAGGGAGCGTGCCCGCCGGGCCGCTCCTTTTTTCATGATCGGCGCGGGCTCTTCATCCCCATATTTATCCACAGCAATCCACAGCTTCGTCGCCGCTGTTCGCATTGCAGCGTCGAATCGGCCTTGGTCCGACTCGGCACCCATGAGAGCATCACCTTGGAAGAGGCCAGAAAAGCAATGAGAAATCAATGCTTTGAACGGCGTCTTCTGCACCGGTGACAAGGCCGCGTCAGTGGCGATGCTTGCCGATGCGAGCCGCGGGTGGAAACCGATGAACCGGCGCATGTGCGCTGCTCCACGGATCCCGCTGCGGCGGGACACAGCCGGCCATCCAGGCTCAGGCGCGTGTCCGACCGGGCAGGGCGGGTGCCGCGGGGTGTCCGGACTGTTCGCTTCCCTTGCGGCTTTCAGCCGGGCGGGAAGCAGCGAACGCGCCGCATCCGCGCGCACGTTCCGGCGGCAGAGAATCGCGCGAGCGATTGGACGACACCGCCATGCCAGCCGCTGGATGTCCGGCAACGGACTGGAAGGCGATGGTGCAGTGGGGGTCGGCAGCAATGCCGGCCCCCATTTGGCATGCGTGGGCGTAGACGCAGGGGCGCCGATGCCAGCCGCCCTAGCTGCCGGTGCACCGATATGCGCAGCCGCCCTGTGCTCCTGCCTTCGCAGGAGCACAAAATGGTGAAGCGGTCACCATTGCGCCTTCCGCTCTCTGGAGACGATCCGACCCAATTGAACCGAACTGTCTCCCGATTATTCGTGTTTGTCGACGCGGGCGAGCCAGCCGGGCGCAGGGCCAGCCCTATGCCATAGCCGCCTGCCCTTGCCTTCTCCAGAACCCCGGATGACTCAATCAAGAGCGGCCAAAGTCTCCCGCCAGCCCCCCTTGCCGGTCCCATCCAGTCTCCGCCTAGACTGGCACGTCGGCCGCTTCTGCCGGCATCCGTACGGCCCACTGATCCCGCCGGATTTCATAGACCACATGGAAAACCGCGACGCCGTTCAGCACCACGTCGGTCGTGCCTTCGCGCAGCGTGCCGCCGATCTTCTCCATCGCCCCGCGCGAACGCCAGTTGGCGGCGCCGACCCGGAAATGGACGCAGTCCACCCAGCGGAAGGCATGGTCGATCATCAGCCGCTTGACCGCGCCGTTGGTCGCCCCGCCCCAGTGACGCCGCACCAGGAAGGTCCAGCCGATCTCGACCGTGCGCCGCACCGGATCATGGCCGTGATAGCGGCTCGTGCCGATGATCGCGCCGGTGCTGCGTTCGACGATCGTCAGCATGCCCCTGCCAGCCAGTCCGCTGTCGAACATTTCCCGGAACACCGGCGCCTTGTAGCGGTCGCGCGCGGGATGGCCGGCCCAGATCAGCGGATCGGACGCGGCGATGGCCATTTCCTTCCAGTCGTCGATGCGCGTCGGGCGCAGGAGAACGGTCTCGCCGACGAGAATCGGCTGCCAGTCGGGCGGATCGCGTGTCTGATCGGGCATGCTGCGGGTTTCCTTCCTCGCTGGGGAAGGCCGTGTGCTGCCGCGATGACGGATGTGAAAATATGCCGTTCCGCCACCAGGGCAGGAACGGCCGGGTCGTTTATGCGTGCAACCAGACCATCCCGCCTCGGCAGGACATAAACATGGCTTTACCTCGCATGGTCGCGTGCATGGCTAGCGCAGTGGCGCAAGCCGGCCCGCCCGTCAAGCCCGCGCGGGAGTGCGCCGCCGTCAGGCGAGCAGCGCCTCCGCCTGATCCAGCGTATCCTCCAGCAGCGCGACCAGCGCGCGATAGGGCGCGGGCGTGGTCATATCGAGGCCCGCGCGCTTGAGCACGTCGACGGGATAGTCCGATCCGCCGGCCTTGAGCACCGCCAGATAATTGTCCCGCTCCTTCGCCCCGCCGTTGAGGATCGACTGCGTGAAATAGGCCGCCGCCGCAATGCAGGTGGCATATTGGAAGACGTAGAAAGTGTAGTTGAGGAAGTGGGGGATATAGGCCCACTCATTGCCATAGTCCGGCTTCATGATGACATTGGGTCCATGGTAGCGCTGGAGGAGATCGTAATAGATCTCCGTATAGCGCGTGCCGGACATGCCCTCACCCGCCTCCGCCTTGTCGTGGACGATCAGCTCGAACTCGGCGAACATCGTCTGGCGGAAGAACGTGCCGCGGATATTCTCCATCTGCTGGCCGAGGTAGAAGAGCTTCTCCTCCTTCGTCTTCGCCTGCTTGAGCATATGCGCGACAAGCAGTTGCTCGGTCAGCGTCGAGGCGATCTCGGCCGTGAACGTGGGATAGTTGGCCTTCTCGTAAGGCTGGGCGGCATTGCTCAGCAGCGAGTGCATGGCATGGCCCCACTCGTGCGCATAGGTGCTCATCCCGTCATATTTGTCCGATAGATTGAGCAGCAGATAGGGGTGCACGTCATAGGCGCCGGGCTGCATATAGGCGCCGGGGCGCTTGCCCGGGCGCGGCAGCGGGTCCATCCAGCGCGCCGCCGTCGCCTTGGCGAGCTGCGCGACATAGTCCTTGCCGAGCGGCTGCACGGCGGCGAGCGTGGTGGCGCGCATCTCCTCGAGCGAGAAGGTGCGGTCCAGCGCCACGATGGGCGGGTAGATGTCGTAATAGCCGATGTCCGGCAGCTTCAGCATGCGCCGGCGCAGCTCGAAATAGCGGTGGAGTTGCGGCAGGCCGCGGTTGGTTTCCTCGACCAGCGTGCGATAGACGCTCTCGGGAATATTGGCGCCGGACAGGCCACTGGCGAGCGCGCTCGGATATTTGCGGGCCTTGGCGTAGAAGATGTCGCCCTTCACCTTGGAGGACAGCGAGGCGCCCAGGCTGTTGCGGAACGCGCCATGCGTCTGCCAGAAGGCATCGAACACGGCAATGCGGTCCTGCCGCGCGGGCGCGTCGCGGTTGAGGGTATAGCCCTGGCTATCCAGCCGCACCTGCTTGCCGGTGGAGAGGGTGATGGTGGGCCAGGGAATATCGGAAGAGCGCAACTGCTCGGAAATGTCCTGCGGCCCCTGCAGCGGCGCACTGGCGGCGGCGAGCACGGCTTCGGATTCGGGCGAGAGCGTGTGCGCGGCGCGGCGCAGCGTATCGGCGAGCAGGAAGTCGAAGCGGGCCTTGAGCACCGCGTTCTGCGCAAGGAAGGCGTTGATCTTCGCCTCGCCCAGCGTCAGCAGCTCCGGCGCAATCCAGGCCGCCGCCTCGCTGAAGGCGGTGTAAAGATCGAGCGCCTGCCCCTGCTTCTCCTGATTGGCGGCGATGCGCACATCCTCGTCGGCCTTGAGGCTGATATAGGTGTAGATGCGGCTGATCGTGCGATCGAGATCGGATTGGAGCGTGAGCGCCTTCGCCAGTGTGTCCGCGCTCTCGCCCAGCCGGCCCTGATAGGGGGCAAGACCCTTGATGGCCTCCAGCGCTTCCTTGCGGGCGGCGTCCCAGGCGGCATCGCTCGGGTAGAGTTCGGTGAGATCCCAGGCGGCGCCGTCGCCGGCGGCGTTCTGGGCAAGCGCGGGCGCACCAAGGGCCAGGCCGGCCACGGCGGTCGCGGCAAGGGCTTCGCGGCGGGAAAGTTCGGTCATGAGAATGCGTCTTTCATGAACGGCCCTTGGCCTGTGGCCGGGCGGATGATCGAGGGGAGCGTCAGTCTGACCCGCTTTGCCGGGCAAGAAAAGCGCCTTTGATGCGGGGTGGGACCGGGCGGACAGCCCGGCCCCGCATCGCATCACCAGATGCGCACGCGCTGCTGCGGCGCCAGATAGAGCGTCTGGTCCGGCTGGACCTTGAAGGCGTCGTACCAGGCGTCGAGATTGCGCACCACAGCGGCACGCTCACGCGAGGGGCTGTGCGGATCGGTGAGCAGGCGCTGGCGCAGGTTCGCCTCGCGATAGTTGCGCCGCCACACCTGCGCCCAGCCCAGGAAGAAGCGCTGGTCGCCGGTCATGCCGTCGATCACCGGCGCGGCCTTGCCGCCGAGCGAGGCCTTGTAGGCGTCATAGGCAATGGTGAGACCGGCGAGGTCGCCGATATTCTCACCCAGCGTGAACTCGCCCTTCACATGCTCGCCGGGCAGCGGCTCATAGGCATCATATTGGGCGATCAGCGCCTTGGACGCCGCGTCGAACGCCGCTTCGTCGGCCGGCGTCCACCAGTCGGAGAGCGCGCCCTGCTCATTATATTTCGAGCCCTGATCGTCGAAATGATGGCTGATCTCATGGCCGATCACCGCGCCGATGCCACCATAGTTGATCGCCGGATCGGCATGGGGGTCGAAGAAGGGCGGTTGCAGGATGGCGGCGGGGAAGACCACTTCCATCATGCTGAAATTGGCATAGGCGTTCACCGTCTGGGGCAGCATGCCCCATTCCCAGCGGCGGATCGGCGTGCCGAGCTTGCCCAGCTCATAGGCGCGCTCGAACTGGCGCGAGCGCACCGCATTGCCGAACAGGTCGTCGGCCTGCACCTCCAGCCCGCCATAATCGCGCCATTGGTCGGGATAGCCCACCTTGACGGTGAAGTTGGCCAGCTTGGCCTTGGCGCGCGCCTTGGTCTGCGGCTGCATCCAGGCAAGCTGGTCGATGCGCCGGCCCATGGCATCGAGCACATTCTTCACCAGCACGTTCATCGCGGCCTTGTAGTCGGCGGGGAAGTAGCGCTCGGCATAGATGCGGCCCACCTCTTCGCCCAGCACGCCCTCGACGAAGCCGACACCGCGCTTCCAGCGCTCTTCCTGCTGCGGTGTGCCCTGGAGCGTGGTGCCGTAGAAGGCGAAATTGGCATCGTCGATCGCCTTGGGCAGATAGTCCGAGAAGGAGCGAAGGCTGGCGATGATGAGTTGGTCCTTGAGCACCGCCATTGGCGCGGCGGCAAGCAGGTCGGCCGCGCCCTTGATGGCGCTGGGCTGGGCCACGATCACCTCGGTGATGCGCGGGCTGGTCGCACGCAGCAGCGCCGGCAGGTCGAACGCCGCGCTGGAGAGCTGGGCGGTGTCGGCCAGGCTGAACTTGTTGTAGGTCTTGCGCGCGTCGGAGCTGTCCTCGCGGGTCCATTGCACACGGGCAATGTCGGTCTCCAGCGCCATCACCGCCTCGGCCCGGCGCTGTGCGTCGCTTTCGCCGGCCAGCGTCAGCATCTGCGCCAGATAGGCGACATAGGCCTTGCGCAGAGCGGCCATCTTCTCGTTGTCGACCAGATACATGTCACGGTCCGGCAGGCCGGTGCCGCCCTGGAAGATGCCGAACACATAGGCATCGGGATGCGCATCGTCCTGGCCCACATAGCTCGCCACCGGGCCGCTCACGCCCATGTCGGCGGCCTTGACGAGCAGCGCCTGATAATCGGTCTTGGTCGCGGCGGCGCGGATCTCGCCCAGCCAGGGCTGGATTGGCGTCAGGCCGCGCGCCTCGATGGCGGCGGTGTCCATGAAGCTGCGATAGGCACGGCCCGGCTTGCTGGCGGGGTCGGCCTGCACTTCCTCGATGATCTTGCGCACGCGCTCCTTGGAGAGATCGTCGAGCGCGGTGAACATGCCGTAGTTGGACTTGTCCTCGGGGATGGGCGTGGTCTTGGCCCAGGTGCCATTGGCATAATCGTAGAAATCGTCGCCCGGGGCGACGCTGCGGTCCATGCCCTGGCTATCGAAGCCGAAGGTGCCGAGCGCGGCCTTGCCGTCGGCTGGCGAGGCGGGCGCGACGGGCGTGGCCGACTGGGCAAAAGCGGGGCCGGCGGCCAGCGCGGCAAGGGCGCTTCCGGCAAGCGCGGCGGTCAGAATCTGTCGGAGCATGCAGTCTTCCTGTGATCGGTGCGGGCGCGAAGGCCCCGGATGCGCGCATCCTTGGCATAATTCCGGACCTGTTCAAACAGGCAAAAAATTTTGAACAAGTTTGGTGCGCGGCAAGAGAGGCTCCGACCGTGGCTTTCGGTCCTCTTTGCAGGAGACGGTATTCCGCCTTTGCCGGCTCTCCCTCCTCGTGCTCCTGCGCAGGCAGGAGCACGAAGCTGTTTGTGACGCGAGGTTTGCCCCTTCGTTGACCGGAGCCAGGCGCGATGCCCCGGCGGTGCCCGCAGCGCGCGGCCCTCCCACGGCGCCATGTCACCATGTCGCCATCGTGGAAGACCAGCCCCGCCGGGCAGCCGCACCATCTCCGCCACCGGGATCACGTCGAAGGGCGCGCGAACATGGCCAGCCGCCCCGCCTTGCCGGTCAGTCACAAACCGGGCCTGAACGTCCCGGCTGCCTCATTGCCACAAGAAAAGGGCCGGAGGATCGCTCCCCCGGCCCCGTTTCTCGG
>DASRXY010000088.1:0-8227 GCA_035654035.1 Sphingobium sp.
CGGCTCTCCGCCGATCCTAGCGCGGATTGCGTTGCGGAACCAAGACGGCCGCGCACGCGGGCAATCGCCTCGTCCAGCGGAATGCGCAAGATTGGGACATCGGAGGGGAAGGCGCTGAGCAGCCGGCTGGGCATGGCTGCAGAGAGGATGACGAACTGGCCGGCATCGTCGGCGCGGCGGATCAGCCGGCCGAACGCCTGCGCCAGCCGCGCGCGGACATGGCGATCGTCGAAGGCGGTGGGCGCGCCGCTCGCCTGACGCCGCGCCGCGTGCAGCACACTCGGCTTGGACCAGGGAACTCCCTCCATCACGACCAGCCGCAGCGAGTCGCCCGGCACGTCGATGCCATCGCGCAGCGCGTCCGTGCCCAGCAGCGAGGCGCGCGGATCGTCGCGGAACATGTCGATCAGCGTGGACGGGTCGAGCGGGTCGACATGCTGGGCGTAGAGCGGCAGGCCCATATGGGCGAGCCGGTCGGCGATGCGCGCGTGGACCGAGCGGAGCCGTCGGATGGCAGTGAACAGCCCCAGCGTGCCGCCGCCCGCCGCCTCGATAAGGCGCGCATAGGCGCCTGCGAGCGCTGGGAGGTCCCCGCGCCGGATATCGGTGACGATTAGCACTTCGGCCTGGCGCGCATAATCGAAGGGGCTGGCCACGTCGAAGGTCTGCGGGGCACTTTCCATGTGCAGGGCACCGGTACGGCCGCGCGCGCTCTCCCAATCGCCGCCTGCGCGCAGCGTGGCGGAGGTGACGAGCACGCCATGCGCGGGCTTCAGCACCGTCTCGGCGAGCGGCCGCGTCGGGTCGAGCCAATGGCGGTGCAGGCCCATGTCATACTCGCGCCCTTCGACGCGCTCCACGGCGAGCCAGTCGACGAAGGCCGGGTCCGCCGGTCCGCCGACGCGCAGCAGCAGCGCGATCCAACTCATCAACAGGTCGCAGCGCCAGCCGAGCGCGGCCATGGCGCCGTCGATCCGTGCGCGAGCCGGCCCGTCGAGCCAGTCGGGTGCCAGCTCGAGCACGGCGACGAGGCGCTTGGAGAGGCGTTGCAGCGGTGCGAGCAGGGCTTCCAGTGCCGTTGCGGCCGCGCTCGCCGCGTCGATCAGCGGCCCATCGATTTCGGCAAGATCGATTTCCAGCCCATAACCCGGATCGTCGCGCCCCTCGCGTTCGGCGCGGGCATAGACGGTGTCGCGTACTGCGCCAAGCAGCTCTTCGATGGCGCCCTCCGGGGCGCGGTCGATTACGCGCTTGAGCCAGTCGTCGGCGGGCAGGGCACGCGCTGCCTCATTGGCCGCATCGATGGCCTCGGCGCCTTCCGCATCATAGCTCGCCACGTCCATCAGCCGCGCGGATAGGCCGCGTCGCCGGCCGCGGCGCGTGCGGCTTTCCGGCCCGATCACCCAGCGCCGCAGCTCGATCGCCTCGCGCCCGGTTAGCGCCGCGCCGAAGGTGGCGTCGGCGGCGTCGAAGAGATGGTGCCCCTCGTCGAAGACTAGTCGCGAGAGCGCATTATGGCCCTCCCGCCCGCGCGCGGCGGAGATCATCACCAGCGCATGATTGGCAATGACGAGGTCCGCCTGCTGGCTGGCATGGGCAGCGCGCTCGATGAAGCAGGTGCGGAAATGCGGGCAGCCAGCATAGATGCACTCGCCGCGCCGATCGGTGAGCGCGGTCGCGCCGGCGCGGCGGAAAAGCGCGGGTAGCCAGCCTGGCAGGTCGCCGCCCACCATGTCGCCATCGCGTGAATAGGCCGCCCAGCGTGCCACGAATTGCGCCAGCACGGCGGCGCGCCCTGCGAAGCCGCCTTGCAGCGCGTCTTCCAGATTGAGCAGGCAGAGATAGTTCTCGCGCCCCTTGCGAATGACGACATGGCGGCGAAAGGCGCTGTCGCTGGGATAATGGCGCCGCGCTTCGCGGTCGAGCTGGCGTTGCAGGGCCTTGGTATAGGTCGAGATCCATACGGTGCCGCCCGCTTCCTCCGCCCAGAGCGTCGCCGGCGCCAGATAGCCCAGTGTCTTGCCGATGCCGGTCCCCGCCTCGGCCAGCACCATATTGGGTTCGCGTGTGGGTGAGCGCGGACCGAAGCATTGCGCAGCGGCGCGCGCAAAATCGCGCTGGCCCTGTCGCTGCTCCGCGCCTGCGCCAGTCAGTTCCGCCAGCCGGTGCAGCACGGCGTCGTCGGGCAGCGCAATCGTGCGCGGCTGCGGGCGCGGCGGCTCTTCCTCCCATTGTGGCAGACGCGTGAACAGCCAGCGCTCCGCGGTGCGCGGTTGCGCGATCCGTCCGTCCAGCAGCGGCGTCCAGCTCCAGCGTAGCCGCTCAAGCTGGCGCAGCGCGGTCCAGGCGCCCTCGCGCTCGGCCCAGTCTGCGCGGCCGCACCATTCGAGCATCTCTCCGGCAATGGTGGCAATGCCGCGCGCGGCCTCCGTGTCGCTTTCGGGTGGCGACAAGCCCATGGCGCGCGCGAGGCCGGCCACGGTCGGAACTGCGAAGTGCGCCGGGAAGAGGAAGGCGAACAGCTCCAGCAGATCCAGCCCATGTAAATCGGGATTGCCCAGCCGTGCGCCGATCAGCGGCGCATTGACCAGCAGCAGCGGCGTGCTGGCCGCCAGCGCCATGGCCTCGCCCCGGCCGAGCGTGGCGATGCTGCCGTCCGGCTGCGCGAGCCAGATGCCGGCATGCGTGGCATGGAGGGCAGGGGGCAGAATGGCGGATGGGGCGGGGGCGGCCATCGGCCCCCCTTAGCCCTCTTTGCGCGGGACGGGAACGGTATGTGGATGGGCAAGAGAGGCCGCTGTAGCCGCTCGCTTAGCCGCGCCGTCCAAACAGGCGCGGTTCCGTCCGAAGCTGGCCGAAGGGCAAGCCTGCCGGCATGCCGTCGAGCGACTGGGTGGCTTGCGCCATCAGCAGGCGCTCGTGGAGCGGCCCGTCCGTCAAGGGAAAGAGGAACTGCACGCCCATGCGGTCGATCTCGGACCAGCGGCACAGCGCGAACACGGCCTGCCCGCGATACTCGATGCGCAGCCGCGTGCCTTGCGGCACGGCAACGCCCCGGAGCCGAGCGCCCCGCTCGGACAGGTCGACGATCACTCCTTCCGCCGTTGCCAGCACCGTGGAGACGGTCACGGGAATGTCCACCGTGGTCCGCCGGTCTTGTCGTTGCGCGTGGATCATTTCACCCCCCTGATCGTGCGCGGCGCGCCATGGGCTCGCCCGTGGAGCGGGTCTGCCATGAATTGGTAAAATTTCGGGAAACCAGTCCAATTAAGAATAACGGCACGGCTTGCCAGGCGCTCATCGCGCAAAAGCGGTTCCCACCCTTTGCCAAAATGCTCTAGAGGCTCGGCCATGACCTACCCCCTTATTCCCGATGCAGAGTTGCGCGATGCCGCGCGTGTTTCCAAGGCCTGGCCCTATGAGGAAGCCCGCAAGCTGCTGAAACGCTACCCGCAGGGGAAGCTGGCGAAGGACGGACAAGACGCGCCGATCCTGTTCGAGACCGGCTATGGCCCCTCGGGCTTGCCGCACATCGGCACATTCAACGAAGTGCAACGCACCACAATGGTGCGCCATGCCTATGAGGAGATGACCGGCGGTCCTACGCGGCTCATCGCCTTCAGCGACGACATGGACGGACTACGCAAGGTACCGGATAATGTGCCTAATCAGGCGATGCTGGCGGAGCATCTGGGCAAGCCGCTGACACAGGTACCCGATCCTTTCGGCAAATATGAGAGCTTCGCGCATCACAACAATGCGATGCTGCGCGCTTTCCTGGATCGCTACGGCTTCGACTATGAGTTCGTCTCCTCTACGGAGATGTATAGCTCCGGGGCGTTCGACGAGGCACTGAAGGGTGTGCTGCGCGCCTATCAGGCGATCATGAACATCATGCTGCCCACTCTGCGCGCCGAGCGACAGGCGACCTATTCGCCAGTGCTACCGGTGAGCCCGAAGAGCGGCATTGTCCTCCAGGTACCCATCGAGGTGGTGGATGCCGAGCGGGGGCTGGTGCGTTTTGAGGATGCGGGCGAGACCATCGAGCAGTCGATTCTCTCCGGCGGCGCCAAGCTGCAATGGAAAGTGGATTGGGCGATGCGTTGGGTCGCGCTCGGTGTCGACTATGAAATGGCTGGCAAAGACCTGATCGACAGCGTCATCCAGTCCTCCAAGATTGCGCGTGCGCTGGGCGGGCGCCCGCCTGAGGGCTTCAACTACGAGATGTTCCTCGACGAAAAGGGCGAGAAGATCTCCAAGTCCAAGGGCAATGGCCTCTCCATCGAGCAATGGCTGACCTACGGCTCGGAAGAGAGCCTGGCGTTTTACATCTATCGCGAGCCCAAGGCCGCCAAATCGCTGCACATCGGCGTCATTCCGCGCGCGGTGGATGATTACGAGCAGTTCCGCGCCGCCTATGCGACGCAGGCGGCGGACAAGCGACTTGGTAACCCCGTCCACCATGTCCATGGCGGCGCGGTGCCGGATGACGGGCTGCCGGTGACTTATGGCCTGCTGCTCAATCTCGTCGGCGTGATGGGTGCCGATGCGACGGAGCCGCAGGTCTGGGCCTATCTGCGCAACTATGCGCCCGACGCCTCGGCGGAGACCTATCCGCGCCTTGCCGGCCTCGTGCGCAATGCGCTCGCCTTTAATCGCGATTTCATCGCGCCGAACCTCAAGCGCCGCGCGCCGGCGCCCAACGAGGCGATGGCCCTCCGCGAGTTGGACGCGCAGCTTGGCGCGCTGCCTGAGGATGCCGCGGCCGAGGATATCCAGAACATCGTCTATGAGATCGGCAAGGACCCGCATTACGGGTTCGAGCAGTTGCGCGACTGGTTCAAGGCGCTCTACGAAACGCTGCTGGGCGCCGAGCAAGGGCCGCGCATGGGCAGCTTCATTGCTCTCTATGGCATTGCCAACAGTCGCCGCCTGATCGCTCAAGCGCTGGAGTCGCCGCCCGACTGACCGGCCGTGCCGGCCGAAAAATGTGGTGCCATGGAGGGAGCGCAGGGCGTTGGCTGGGCGGCGCGGATAGCGTCCACAAGCTCGATCATGCTGCTGAACAACTGCTCGCGCGAGAAGCTGGACAGCATGTCCCGTGTCGCGTGAATGGCGGCGACGTGGTTCCCATGCAGCGCGGCCACCGCCAGATCTGCGATAACCGCTTCGTCCGGGCTCATTGCCATGCAGCAGGGGCGCCGCGCCTGGAAGGGCTCGGGCCAAAGACGCGCGAGCGATGCGGTGAGCGCCTGGAGGGCCTGGGCTGCGCGCATGGAGCGCAGTCGCACGGCCATATCAGGTAAGGGATCGCGGCCGGACCGCACATAAAGTGTGGCGATGCGCATGGCCATGACGGTCTGCACCGCGATGACAGGGCTCGCCCGCAGGTCGCGCTGCGCGAACATTTCTGCAAAATTTCGACTCATGAAGCTCCGTCCGGCACCGTGCCTGTTGGACAGTAGAATATGTAAATGAGAATTAATTGCAATAGTGAATTGGAGGGTGGCCGGCACCGGAGCAAGAAGGGGGGCTCTTGCTACATCCGGCGCCGGGCCGTGATGGGCCGATCCGGGGGGGATCGGCCCATGGGGACACAGTGGGAAAAACTCTAAGCGATATTCAGTTCGCGGCGGTCCGCAGATCGATCCGTGCCGCGTGGTCGCGCACTCGAAGCCAGCGGGTATTGGCTCCGATGTGCGCAAGACGATAACGCGCGGAGCGCCGGAAGGTTTCATGCCGCGCAATGGAGGGGCGGTCGAGCGGAGCGGCCGCTGTTGTATGGCGATCGATCGCGCTTCTGTGGCTTACGGTGAGGGCTGTCTTCCCGTCAGTTGGGAAGCGCCGGAACAGGCGGGCAGACCTAAGAGATCCCGCATTCGATACACGATCTACGCGAGGAATGGCTCTCGCCGCGCCCGGTTCTCCTCGCCACGAAGCCGCAGCTGCCCCACGGCGCGGCTCAGTTGATCGGCCGGGAGATCCAGCGCCGCTCGCGATACCATTTGGTCAGCACATATTTGGTGCCGCGGATAACCGGCAGGGCGGCATGCAGCGTCTCGCCATTGGGGCTGCCGTCGGGGCGCATGTTGTTCCAGATGAGCAGCGTGCCGCGCCGGGGCGGCACCTTCAGGCCGAGGCGGGGGAACTCGGTTTCGCCGCCTTCCTCCACGTCGCACAGATAGATCATCGTGGTCCACACACGCTGCCCGCCGCATTCGCGCATCTGCGGCCAGTAGCTGGCCTTGGCGGGAAAATAGTCACAATGGACCTTATATTCCTGCCCGGGCGCATAGCGCTGGCCCTGCAGCAGCTCGCCCTTATCGGTCTCGAACCCCATCAGCGCGTCAATCCGCCGGGTGGTGGCCAGGACCAGCGGATTGTCGATGCGCAGGTCGCAGCTCGAACTGGTGCGATAGTCGGCGCTTGCCGAGCCGGAGAAAAGCCGCGAGGGGCGGGCCTCGGCATCCACGAGCTGCATGAGCTGCGCGCATTCCGCCGGATTGAGCAGGCCGTGACGCAGGAACATCTCCGCCTTGGGTGTCTCGATCCGGCTTACCATGGGATTGCGCGCCAGCCGCTTGCGCACGGCCTCGCCGATCTGCGCGCGGGCGGCGGAGGGCTGGTCGGCGTCGTCGGGCAACGTCTCGCTCATGGAGTGCTCCTGCCATCGCGCGAAAGGCGGGGCAAGGGACTTCCCCTGCCCCGCCCGTGCGGTTTGCCCGGCCGGTCGATCAGGACCGGCGCGGCCTGTTACCAGAAGACGTCATAGACGATGTCCACCACATAGCCGTCGCGAATGTCGACCAGTAGGGCGTCGTCATAATAGCGCACCCACCGGAGATAGCCGTAGGCTGGCGGGAGGCGGTAACGATAGGGATCGTCGATCCAGTAGCTGGAGCCGAACAGCAGGTCGTCCAGATAGACGCCGATGGAGAAGCGGAAATAGCCTCCGCTCCAGCCATAAGGCGCATAATAATGCGGCATGCGGAAGATGTCGCGATTGGTGCGCCGCCAATATTGCCAGTCGTAGCGGCGGTCGTTCCGCCAACTGTTCGTCCAGGGGCGATAGCCCTGCCAGCGGTTGACGACGGGTGGCCGGTTGGGCGGGCGCGTGGTCGCGGGTGGACGATTGTTAGGCGGACGCCAGTTCTGGCCCGGCCGGTCGCGGTCACGCCAGTTCTGGTTCGGCCGGTCACGGTCCCGCCAGTCTTGTCCGCCGGGGCTGTCGCGGCTGGCGCCGGGGCGATCGCGATTCCGGTCCTGATCGCGGTCCCGATCACGCCAGTTGGGCGTGTTGGGACGGTTGCGGTCGCCATCCGGCCGGGCACGCGGCCCGTTATTCTGCCAGCGCTGGCTCTGCTGCCCCGGCCTGGCGTCGGTGCGCGGCGGCGCGGCCTGTGCCGGCGGGCGTACATTGGGGCGCTGCGGCGCAACTCCGGTGGGCGGGGAGGCATTGGGCGCCTGCGGGCGCGCGGTCGGCGTGCCCGGCCGTGGCGTGGCCTCGCGCTGGATGCGCGGGGTGGAGGTGGTCCGCTCGCCAATGCGGGGCGTCGGGCTCGGCCGTGTGGCGACGGACCCGCGATTGCCGCCATTGGACGGACGAATGGTGGGGCGGTTCTCGGCACGGGGCGCGCGCGCTTCGCCGCCGGCGCGCTGGCTCTGCCAGCCCTGTCTGTCTCCGCCTGGTTGTGCCAGGGCGGGCATCGCCGCGCCGGCCAGCAGCGCCGTCAGCAGACCGGCCTTGATGAAATGCAGTCTAGGCATCTTGTCCTCACATCGGCGACCCAGCGCCGATTTCAGACCTCTCAATAGCCGATGAGGGCTGTCACATCGCTGAATGCGGCTGAAAGCCTGCGGTCAGGAAAGGGGCATCGTCGCCACGCTTACGGGTGCGATAGCCGGGCGCCCAGGCTTCTCAAAGACCGCTGCCCGCCTCCCCGCCGCTCAAGGTTCGCCGCCGCTCTCCGGCGCGCTCATGCCCGGCACGTGGCGGGCGGCTTCGGCAGGCGCGATGCCCGGTGCGGGGGCGGCTGCGATGCGCTCGTCGCCCCGGATAACCCGACCCGCCTGCTTGATCGCCTCGCGGATGCGCGGATAGGTGCCGCAGCGGCAGATATTGGTCATTGCCCGGTCGATCTCCGCGTCGCTCGGATCGGTGTTGCGCCGCAGCAGTGCCGCCGCCGCCATAATCATGCCGGATTGGCAGTAGCCGCATTGCGGCACG
>DASRXY010000089.1:0-2634 GCA_035654035.1 Sphingobium sp.
CGATGCCGCCATCGTCGCCGCAATCGAACAGATCGTCCGCCGCCGGATCACCGAGTGTGGGCGCCGCCCGGCCGACGATTATATCGCCCGCTTCGAGGATATCGCCCGTAACGATTGCACCATAGCGGTAGGGGACGCCGCGCGACGGCTGGGCATTTCCACACGTCAGCTCGAACGCCTGTGTCGCGCGACCTTCGGCCATGGTCCCAAGGTGGTGTTGCGGCGCAGCCGGTTCCTGGAGACAGCGCAGGCCATGCGCGGCTTCGGCACGCCGAGCGAGGAGCATCTGGCCGCTTTGCACTATTTCGATCAGAGCCACGTCAATCGCGAGTTCCGGCACTTCTTCGGCATGACGCCGGGCATGTTCGAGCGGACGATGACGCCGCTGTTCACGGCAGGCCTGAAGCTGCGCGCGGACGGCGTGCGCTAGGGGGCTTTGGGGCCAGAGAGCGCCATCGGGAGGTCCGGAAGGTCACGGCGGACAGGGATTATTTGTGGCGATCTCCGCCGGGAGCGCGTGAGCGCCGTGGCTTGGTGTCACGGACCAGGAGATGTGCTCAATCGCCCTGGGCTCCCGCCTTCGCAAGCGCACTATCCCCCGGGAGTTCAGTGGGATGGACCTGGGGGATTGAAACGCTCGCGATAGGCTTTTTGATCGATCTTGGTCGCGCGGCGCCTCGCCATTCGGCCGGGGCGCCGCCGATCTGTCGCCTTTCTCCCGTATTCAGCGCTTCAGCGCGGCGGCTTCGCGGGCGAGCGCTTCCACGCGCGCGGGATCGAGCGGCCCCTTGGGCACCACCCAGCTTCCGCCCACGCAGCCCACAAAAGGCTGGGCGAGCCAGTCCGGCGCATTCTCCAAGTTGATGCCGCCGGTGGGGCAGAAGCGGGCCATGCCGAAGGGCGCAGCCAGCGCCTTGAGCGCGGGGAGGCCGCCGCTGGTCGCAGCCGGGAAGAATTTGAAACGGTCGAGCCCCAGATCGAGTCCGCGCATGATGTCTGCCGCCGTGGCGGTGCCGGGCAGAAAGGCGGTGCCGGCAGCAATGGCTACCCGGCCCAGCGGCTCGGTAAGGCCGGGCGAGACGATGAATTGCGCACCCGCCGCCAAAGCCGCATCGAGCTGGGCCGGATTGAGCACGGTTCCCGCACCGACCACCGCGCCTGGCACCTGCGCCATCTCCCGCATCACGTCGAGCGCCGCCGGCGTGCGCATGGTGACTTCGAGTGCGGGCAATCCGCCGGCGACCAGCGCCTGGGCGAGCGGCACGGCGTCCGCCACATTCTCTACCACCAACACGGGAATGACCGGCGCCAGCGTCATCACGTCATCGACTGAAAGTGTCATGCGTTGTTCTCCCGGAAGGCCGCCGCGGCCGCACCGAACAGGCCGACTTCGTCGGGCAGGGCGAGGTAAACGGAGATGTTCTGCATAAAATCCTGGAACCGCCCCTTCGCGACGAAGCGTGGATGGAAGCCGCTCGATGTCTGGAGGAACGGACGGATGCGTTCTGTAAGCCGGCCAGCAAGCACCACGGCCTGTGCGCCCTGCGCCAGCGCCAGGTTGCCCGAGACGGAGCCGTAAGCCAGACAGAAGCGCTCCAGCGCCGCGCGCGCGAGCGGCATGCTGCCGCTGATCGCCGCCTGCCAGAGTTCGGCGTCGCTGATCGGATCGGCCTCAGTGCCGCCGAGCGCGGCGATGGCCTGGTAGAGCTGGTTGAGCCCCGG
Organism: Sphingobium sp.; assembly: GCA_035654035.1. GTDB lineage: Bacteria > Pseudomonadota > Alphaproteobacteria > Sphingomonadales > Sphingomonadaceae > Sphingobium. Next base: position 1,723 of record DASRXY010000089.1, read on the forward strand.
GCCCGAGACGATGCGCTCGGCCGAGACCCGCTCGACCTTGAGCGCGCTGCGCACGGCCTTGGCAATGCGCGCTTCGATCTGATCGTAGGGCGCGAAATCGATATGGCCGCCCTCCGTTGCGATGATCTGCGGATGGCCGTTGTGAAAGACGATCATGGCGACACCCAGCCCCGTGCCGGGCCCCAGCACCGTCACCGTGCCGTTGTGCGGCAGCGGCTTGTCAGGGCCGAAAAGCAGTTTGAGCTGGGTCATCGGCAGGCTGGCGACGGCATGGGCGACACAGGCGAAATCATTGACCAGCCGGACGCTATCGAGGCCCAGTTCCTGCGCGATCGTGGCGGGCCGGAAGGTCCAGCAGCCGTTGGTCAGCCGGATCTCCTCGCCCACGATCGGCGAGGCGAGGCCGATCACCGCATGTTCGGGCAGTGTATCGGCTTCATCCTTCACGTAGCGGTCCCAGCACTCCTTGAATGTGGGATAGTCGGCCACGCGATATTTGCGGATCGGGCCGAGCACCGGCAGGCCGTCTTCCAGGGTGGCACATGCGAAGCGGGCATTGGTCGCCCCAATGTCCACGGCAATGATTTCCTTCACAGAATCCTCGATTCCTTGTCGTTTGTTTCGTGTCTGACGGCCGCTTCTATTTTATCGCTCGCTCTCCATCGCGGCGAGAACGGGCGAAGCGCCGGCTTCGGCGGAATCGGCCTGCTGCCGGAACAGGGCAAAGAGTTCCCGTCCGGTTCCGAAGGGGGCCGGGGGTGCAGGCGCCTCCGTCCGCGCGGCCCATTCCGCGGCATCCACCAGCGCCTCCAGCGTGCCGGTCTCGGCACAGACGCGCACGAGGTCGCCGTCGCGCAGCTTGGCGATAGGCCCGCCGCCCAGCGCCTCGGGCGAGAGATGGATCGCCGCCGG
>DASRXY010000090.1:0-2585 GCA_035654035.1 Sphingobium sp.
ATCAGCACAATGAGGTCGGCCGCGTCGAGATCGTCATAGCATGCGGGCACGACGTCCTCGCCGAACGCGCGCTGGTGGCCCGCGACCGCGCTGGACATGCAGAGCCGCGAGTTGGTGTCGATGTTGGCCGAGCCGATGAAGCCCTTCATCAGCTTGTTGGCGACATAATAATCCTCGGTGAGCAGTTGACCCGAGATGTAGAAGGCGACGCTGTCCGGCCCATGCCGTGCAATGGTCTCGCGAAAGCGCCTGGCGACAAGGTCCAGCGCCTTGTCCCAGCTCGCCCGGCGATTGCCGATCATGGGATGGAGCAAGCGCCCCTCCAGCCCGACCGTCTCGCCAAGGTGCGTGCCCTTGGAGCAGAGCCTGCCCGCATTGGCGGGATGGTCGGGATCGCCCTCGATCTTCACCGCGCGCGCGCCGAGCGGCGTCGCACGGATGCCGCAGCCGACGCCGCAATAGGCGCAGGTGGTGCGGATCGATGCGCTCATGTCAGGCCGCCGCCTTCAGCGTGCTGGCCCGGCAGATCAGCACACGGCCGCCGTCCACCTTGACCGGGATGACGGGCGTGCAGCCCTTGTCCTCGCCCTGCGCCTGCCCGGTGGCGAGGGCGATGTTCCAATTGTGCAGCGGGCAGGCGACGCTGTGGCCATGGACGATGCCCTGGCTGAGCGGGCCGCCCTTGTGCGGGCAGCGATTAACCAGCGCGAAGACCTTGTCGTCGCCTGTGCGGAAAACCGCGATTTCCTCACCGCCTGTGACCGGGATGGTGCGGCTGCCGCGCACCGGGATCTCGTTCAGCCAACCAATGTCGAGCCACTCGCCAATCATGCCATTTCCTCCAAGCTGAGGGGTTTGAACTGCGCCATGTGCCCGTGCTGCTCGCGGTCCGCGCCTTTGGCGCGCCCGGCCCACGGGTCGTCCTGGGAGAATGTCTGCGCGTAGAGGAAGCGCGCACGCAGCGCCTCGCGACCGATCGCATCCTCGACGATCCGCGCCTTCACATAATCGATTCCGACCCGCTCGATCCATGGCGCGGTGCGCTCCAGATAGCGGGCTTCCTCGCGATAGAGCTGGATGAAGGCCGCACAGTAATCGAGCGCTTCCTGCTCGGTCGCGACCTTGCACAGCAGATCGGTGGCGCGGACGTGGATGCCGCCATTGCCGCCGACGCTAAGCTCATAGCCTGAGTCCACGCAGACCACGCCAAAGTCCTTGATCGTCGCTTCAGCGCAATTGCGCGGACAGCCCGAAACGGCGATCTTGAACTTATGGGGCATCCAGCTCCCCCAGGTCAGCCGCTCGATCTTGACGCCGAGGCCGGTCGAATCCTGCGTGCCGAAGCGGCACCATTCGGAGCCCACGCACGTCTTTACCGTGCGCAGCGACTTGCCATAGGCATGGCCGGAAACCATGCCGGCCGCGTTGAGATCGGCCCATACGGCAGGCAAATCCTCCTTCTTGATCCCGAAAATGTCGAGCCGCTGGCCGCCGGTCACCTTGACCATCGGGGCGTTGTATTTCTCGACCACGTCCGCGATCGCGCGCAGCTCGCGCGGATTGGTGATCCCGCCCCACATGCGCGGCACGACCGAATAGGTGCCGTCCTTCTGGATGTTGGCGTGCATCCGCTCGTTGACGAACCGGCTCTGCTGATCGTCGACATAGTCGCCCGGCAAGGCGCAGAGCAGATAGTAATTGAGCGCCGGGCGGCACGAGGCGCAGCCATCCGGCGTCGCCCAATGCAGCTTCTGCATCACTTCCGGGATCGAGCGCATCGCCTGCGCGACGATCTCGCGGCGCACATCGTCATGGGTAAAGCTGGTGCACTTGCACAGTGTCTTGGGCCCGGACTGGACCTGATCGCCCAGCGTCAGCGCCAGCAAGGTCTCCACCAGCCCCGTGCAGGAACCGCAGCTTGCCGAGGCCTTGCAGGTGGCGCGGACCGCGTCGAGGCTGCGCGCCCCCTTGGCGATGCACGAAACGACCTGTCCCTTGGAGACGCCGTTGCAGCCGCAGATCTCGGCATCGTCCGAGAGCGCCGCAACGGCCGCCTTAGGGTCCGCCGCGCCCCCTCCCGAGGCGAAGGCCTGGCCGAAGATGAGCACATCGCGCAGATCGGTAACGGTCTCGCCATTGCGCAGCAGATCGAAATACCAGTTACCGTCGCTGGTATCGCCATAGAGCACGGCGCCGACGATCTTCTCGTCCTGCAGAACGAGGCGCTTGTAGACTCCCCGGCTGGCATCGCGCAGCACGATGTCCTCGCAGCCGGCGCCCGTGCCGGAGAAGTCCCCCGCCGAAAAGACATCCAGTCCGGCCACCTTGAGCTTGGTGGAGGTGACCGAGCCGCGATAGGGATTGGGCTTGCCCGTCAGCCCGTCCGCGAAGCTGCGGCACATGTCCCAGAGCGGCGCGACGAGGCCATAGACATTGCCCTCATGCTCCACGCACTCGCCGACCGCGAAAATCGACGGGTCGCTCGTCACCATATAATCATCGACCTTGATGCCGCGCCCGACCTCCAGCCCGGCTTCAGCGGCCAGCTTGACCGAGGGCCGGATGCCGACCGCCATGACGACGAG
>DASRXY010000091.1:0-4252 GCA_035654035.1 Sphingobium sp.
CTATTCGCTGTGGTCGTCCATCGGCTTCCCTGCTGCGCTGGCGCTGGGCTGGGATGGGTTCGAGGCGCTGCTGGAAGGAGCGGCCGCCATGGATCGGCATTTCCGCCACGCCGAGCCAGCGCGCAACATTCCGCTGCGCGCGGCCTTTGTGGACCAGTTCTATGCCCGCGTCCTGAGCTGCCAGACCCGCGCTGTCTTCGCCTATGACGAGCGGCTGCGGCTGCTGCCCGCCTATCTCCAGCAGCTCGAAATGGAGAGCAACGGCAAGCGAGTGAAGACGGACGGGACGCCGGTCGATGGGCCCACCGCCGCCATCACCTGGGGCGGGGTGGGCACGGACGCGCAGCATGCCGTCTTCCAGCTCCTCCATCAGGGCACGCACATCGTCCCGGTCGAGTTTCTCGCGGTGACGGAGCCCGGCGACACGCTCGATCCGGCCCATCACCAGACGCTGCTGGTCAACTGCTTCGCACAGGGCGCCGCGCTCATGCAGGGGCGCGAGAATGCCAGCGATCCCGCGCGCGCTTATCCCGGCAATCGCCCGTCCACCACGATCCTCATCGACGAACTGACGCCCGCCGCGCTGGGCGCGCTCATTGCCTTTTACGAGCATCGCACCTTCTCGAACGGCATTCTCATGCAGATCAACAGCTTCGATCAGTTCGGCGTGGAGCTGGGCAAGGAGATCGCCCGCTCCATCGAGACGGATGGCGCCACCGGCTTCGATCCCTCGACAATGGCGCTGATCGAGGCAGCTTTGGGGTGAGGGCTGAGGGTAGGCAGCACGCTGATGATGCCCATTTCCGTCCGTCATTTCGCAAAAGCGAAAACTCGTGCCTTCGGTGTCTGCGGCGAACTGACGCTTCCCACCTTCGCAGGAAGGACGAGGCGACAATTTTGAGCCCTCGGCACAGGCGCGCCGGTCGATCTCGCTGGTTTCGTTCCTACGAACGAACCGCCTCGCCCTTCCAACGGATGATAACGAGGTCCGGTTCATCCCCGCACTGCCACCTATCCCGCCGATAAGCAAAATTGCTTTGCCCCCAAAGCGCCCACACCCCATATGCCCGGCATCATTCCTGCGGAGACCTGATGATGAGCGACTATGATTTCGACCTGTTCGTGATCGGCGCGGGGTCGGGCGGCGTGCGGGCAGCGCGCATCGCCGCCAGCCATGGCGCGAAGGTGGCGGCCGCGGAGGAATATCGCGTGGGCGGCACCTGCGTCATTCGCGGCTGCGTTCCCAAGAAGATGCTCGTCTATGGCGCGCATTTCGCCGAGGATCTGAAGGATGCCCGCCGCTTCGGCTGGAAGGTGCCGGATACCGCGTTCGACTGGCCAACGCTGCGCGACAATGTGCTGGCCGATGTCGACCGGCTCGAAGGGCTCTACACACAGACGCTCGACAACAACAAGGTGACGCTGTTCCGCGAGCGGGCGACCATCACCGGCCCGCACGAGCTCCAACTCGCCAGCGGTCAGCAGGTGACAGCGCGCTATATCCTCGTCGCCACGGGCGCCTGGCCCGCCGTGCCGGATGTGCCGGGCGCGGACCATGGCATCACTTCCAACGAGGTGTTCCATCTGTCCGAGATGCCCAAGCGCGCCGTCATCTTCGGCGGCGGCTATATTGCCAATGAATTTGCCGGCATCTTCAACGAGTTCAGTTGCGACGTGACGCTCGTGCTGCGCAGCGACAAGCTGCTGCGCGGCTATGATGAGGAGATCGTGGCGCGGCTCCAGCAGATCAGCGTGGAGAAGGGCATCACCTTCCGCTTCAACGCGGCCTGCCAGCGCATCGAGAAGCTGGAGGACGGCTCCCTGCTGGTCCACACCGGCGATGGCGAGGCGCCGTTGCCGGCCGATGTCGTGCTCTTCGCGACCGGTCGCGCGCCCAACATCCACGGGCTGGGCCTCGAAAATGCGGGCGTGGAGATCGAAAGCGGTGCGATCCGTGTCGACGATTATAGCCGGACCAATGTGGAGAGCATCTACGCGGTGGGGGATGTGACCAACCGCATCCAGCTCACGCCCGTCGCCATCCGCGAGGGTCATGCCTTTGCCGATACGGTGTTCGGCGGCCGACCGCGCACGGTGGATTACGAAAATGTGCCCTCGGCGGTGTTCAGTCATCCGCCCATTGGCGCTGTGGGCCTCACCGAGGCGCAGGCGCGCGCCAAATATGCCGATGTAAAGGTCTTCAAGTCGGATTTCCGGCCGATGAAGAATGTGTTGGCCGGCCGTAACGAGCGCAGTCTCTACAAGATGGTGGTGGACGGCGCGACTGACCGGGTGGTAGGCCTGCACATGATCAGTCCGGACGCGCCGGAAATTCTCCAGGCCGCCGCCATCGCCGTCAAGGCCGGCCTCACCAAGGCCGATTTCGACGCTACCGTGGCCCTGCACCCCAGCATGGCAGAGGAATTGGTGCTCCTGCGCTGAGGCGGCGGTGGGGAGACCGCCATGCTGCGCGCCTGCGCGATGCCGCTGCTATGACTCTCCGTCGGCCTATCCCGGTAAAGCCTGTAGAATGATCCACCGGCCCTGAAACTGCGATGCGAAAACGCGTGGCGAGGCCGGAGGATTGGTCCTCGCGGCGATGAGGCGCGTTCTTAAGACTTCAAGAGCCGGAGCTGTGCCGGCCACTGCACCGCGTCGGAGATAAGGCGGCCACGCGACCCGCACAGTCAATAGATGAGACGTGGGAGCCGTCACCGCCGCTGTCGGGCCAACACGATAAGATCCCTCGTGTTCCTGTGCAGGCAGGAGCCCAGGGCCGCGAAGCATGACGGGAATTGGGGCTCCAGCCTGCGCAGAAGTACCACGGAAAGACTCACGAACATAATCTACTAAAGGCTATCGCTATGGCCGCTGTAACGTTGCAAAAAGCGTTTTTGTCCTTTTCAGACGCCAGCGTGAGGTAGCCCCGCTCGTTTACTCCGAAGCCCCGGGTGGCCCATGTCTGATCGCATTACTGCCAAGAGTCACAGCCCGGCCTTCATGCCAATCCGGGTGGATTTCTCCCGCACGGATCTCGTTCATCAATGTCATGAACTCGTTGGCGCTGCGGACGAGGCGGGCCTTGTCGAAGCACGCCACGGCACCTTTGCCCAAGGCCATGCGGCAGACCTGCATGTCCTGATCGCCCGATAATGAAATCATGACCACATGTGTGCCGTGCCATTGCGCCTTGAGCGCGTCCAGAAAGGCAAGGCTGTCCATGCCGGGAAGAGTCTGGTCGAGCAGGATGATGTCCGGTTGGTGGCGTCCAATCTCGTCGAGCGCGGCTTCGGCGCTGCTTGCCATGCCACAGATTTCCAGGTCGTCGTCCTGCGACACCAGCGTGTCCAGCATCGCCCGGAACGTCAGCGAGTCGTCGACCACATACACTTTGGTGCGGCGTTTGCTCTCGGTCATGGCTCGCTCTCCAGCGTCTCCAGCGGCACTGCGCCATGCTCGTTCATTGCATCTTATGATGACCGACCGCTTGCCAGGTAGGGTAAATCCGGCATCAACTATTGAGGCAAAAGGCAAGCTTTTCCTGCCTTTGCTCCAAGTGGATGTGGGTTGGCAGGGGCGAGACTGCGCCGCATCGTCCCGCAGCCGGTGGACGCGTCAGGCGAAACTATAGGGCACGATGCCACGATGATCCGGCTCCACATGGATCGGCCGGTCGAGCGGGGGGAAGGCGCGCTGGTCGCAGCTCTGGCGCGGGCAGACGCGGCAGGCGATGCCGATCGGCGTCGCGGCGGATTCGTCATCCAGGCGCAAGCCGTCCGCATAAATGAAATGACGGGCATGCTCCGCCTCGCAGCCCAGCGCCACCGCGTAGCGGCGCGGCGGCCGGGCAAAGCTGCCCGAGGGCTTGACCAGCCCCTTCGCCATCGAAACGTAGCGCACGCCGTCGGGCGTTTCGGCGAGCTGCACCAGCACCCGGTCGGGAATCGCGGCCGCCTCATGTACGGCCCACAGCGGGCAGGCGCCGCCGAACCGCGCGAATTGCAGCCGCGTGGCGCTGTGCCGCTTGGTGATGTTGCCTGCCATGTCGATGCGGCAGAAAAAGAAGGGAATGCCCCGCTGTCCCGGCCGTTGGAGCGTCGACAGCCGATGGCAGGCCTGCTCGAAGCTCACGCCATAGAGGCGGGCGAGCGGATCGATATCGTGCCGCAGATCGCGCGCGCTGCGGCGGAAGGCGCCATAGGGCATCAGCAGCGCGCCGGCGGCATAGTTGGCAAGGCCGAGCATCAGCAGG
>DASRXY010000092.1:0-4060 GCA_035654035.1 Sphingobium sp.
CTGAACCGCCGGTGCAGTGCTGAGGACGGCTCCGATCCCGCACGCGGCTGCGATGCCGAAGGTGCGTGTTAGCAGCGCAATTACTGCGCGGGCCTGCATCTAGAAGCCCCCTCACGCACCTCGTCGGCCGAACCGGCGCAGCGCCTGCGCGCGCCCCCTCTCGCGATTCCTCAACAGAAAAAGCTATCCCTCTCGCGCAAGGGCGGCCGGAAGGGGTTGCGGCGGAGTCGTTCCGCCCCTTATGGACAGTCCGTCCAGCAAAGACCCCGTCACCAAGGAGAGTGCATATAACAGCGCCCGGCAGCAACTTGTTGTGGCTGATGCTTTCGCTTCCCTTCCTGGGGAGCCTGCTCGCCGCCCTTCTTCCTTCGCGGGCGCGCGATGCCGCTGGTCTGGTGGCGGGCGGCGTTGCTCTCGTCGGCACGATCCTGCTCATCAGCCTCTACCCTTCCGTAGCGAACGGGCTGGTGCTGCGCGGCGAGATCCAGTGGCTCCCCTCGCTGGGCCTCAATCTCATCGTGCGGCTGGACGGGCTCTCCTGGATCTTCGCCTTCCTGGTGCTCGCCATCGGCTTTCTCGTGGTGGTGTACGCCCGCTACTACATGGCCACGGAAGACCCGGTTCCGCGCTTCTTCTCTTTCCTGCTCGCCTTCATGGGCGCGATGCTGGGGCTGGTACTCTCGGGCAATATCGTTCAGATCGCCTTTTTCTGGGAGTTGACCAGCCTCTTCTCCTTCCTGCTCATCGGCTACTGGCATCACAATGAGACGGCGCGCAGCGCGGCACGCATGGCGCTTATCGTCACGGCGGCGGGCGGCCTGTGCCTGCTGATCGGCCTGCTTCTGCTCGGCAAGATGGCGGGAAGCTACGATCTCGACGCCGTGCTGGCCGCGACGGACCGCATTCACGCCAGCCCGCTTTATGCGCCAGCGCTGTTCCTCATCCTGATCGGCGCCTGCACCAAAAGCGCACAATTCCCGTTCCATTTCTGGCTGCCGCATGCCATGGCCGCGCCCACGCCGGTCTCGGCCTATCTCCACTCCGCAACGATGGTGAAGGCCGGCATCTTCGTACTCATCCGCCTGTCACCCGCCATTGCGGGCACTGACCTGTGGCACTTCTCCGTGACCAGCGTGGGCCTCGTCACGCTTATTGCCGGCGCCTGGGCGGCGATCTTCCAGCAAGACCTCAAGGGCATGCTGGCCTATTCGACGATCAGCCATCTGGGCCTCATCGTGCTGCTGCTCGGGCTGGGCAGTCCGCTGGCGACGGTGGCCGCGATCTTCCACACGGTGAACCACGCCACCTTCAAGGCCTCCCTGTTCATGGCGGTGGGCATCATCGACCATGAGACGGGCACGCGCGATCTGCGGCGGCTGAGCGGCCTCTACCGCTTCATGCCCATCACAGCCACCTTGGCCATGGTCGCCGCCGCCGCCATGGCCGGCGTGCCGCTGCTCAACGGCTTCCTCTCCAAGGAGATGTTCCTGGCCGAGGCGCTGGGCGATTATAGCGACACGGCGCTCGATCAGGCCATGCCCTATCTGGCGACGCTGGGCTTGGCATTCAGCGTGCTCTATTCGGTGCGCTTCATCCACCAGAGCTTCTTCGGCCCGCCACCTACCGACCTGCCGCATCAACCCAAGGAGGCGCCGCCGTGGATGCGGCTGCCTATCGAAGTGCTGGTGCTCGCCTGTCTGCTTGTGGGCATCTTCCCGGCCGCGACGATCGGCCCCTTCCTCGCCAGCGCGGTGCGCTCGGTGCTCGGCGACGCGACGCCGGCCTACAGCCTCGCCATCTGGCACGGCTTCACCACGCCGCTGCTGCTGAGCTTCGCCGCCTTCTTCCTGGGCGCGGCCGGCTATATGCTGCTGCGCGACCGGCTGAACGCCGTGCCCGTGACGCCGGTGATCGGCCGTCTCAAGGGCCGCCGCATGTTCGAAACGGTGCTCTCCATCGTCATTACCGGCGCGCGCCGGCTGGAAGGGGTGCTCGGCACACAGCGGCTCCAGCCCCAGCTCCGGGTGATGGTCGTCATTGTCTGCCTGGCCGGGCTCCTCCCCTTCCTGCGCTACGGCTACATGCCGGGCAAGGAGATCGGCACGGTGCTGGACCCCGGCTTCGGCGTGATCTGGATCGTCGCGGGCGCTTGTGCGCTGGGCGCGGCCTGGCAGGCCAAATATCACCGTCTCGCCGCCCTCATCCTCATGGCCGGCGCTGGGCTGGTGAGCTGCATCAGCTTCGTGTGGCTTTCCGCGCCGGATCTCGCGCTCACGCAGCTTCTGGTGGAATCGGTGACGACGGTGCTGCTGCTGCTCGGCCTGCGCTGGCTGCCCAAGCGGATCGAGGAGATCTGGCCGGAGGAGCGCACGCCCTGGAAGGTCCGGCTGCGCCGTGCGACCGATCTCTCCATCGCACTCGCCGCCGGCCTGGGCATGACGCTGCTCGCTTACGCCGTCATGACCCGGCCGCTGCCCGAGACCATCTCGCGCTTCTTCGTCGAGCACGCCTATCCCGATGCCGGCGGACGCAATGTCGTCAATGTCATCCTCGTCGATTTCCGCGCGTTCGATACGCTGGGCGAGATCACCGTGCTCGCCATCGTGGCGCTCACAGTCTTCTCGCTGCTACGCCGCTTCCGGCCCGCACAGGAGAGCGTGCTCAGCCCTGAGCAGCAGCGCTTCCAGGATGCGTTTGACGAGGCGCGCGAGGATCGCAAGGTGGGCGATACGCTGGCCGATTATCTCTTCGTTCCCCGGGTTATCATGGAATGGGTCTTCCCCGTCATCATCGTCCTGGCGCTCTACCTGCTGATCCGTGGGCACGACCTGCCCGGCGGCGGCTTTGCGGCGGGCGTCACCATGTCCATTGCCCTGACGCTGCAATATATGGCTTCAGGCACGCGCAGTGTGGAGGCGCGCCTGCGCGTGCAGCCGGTTCACTGGATGGGCTTGGGGTTGGTCATCGCCATCGCGACCGGACTGGGCGCGCTGCTGTTCGGCTATCCCTTCCTCAGTTCGTGGTTCCGCTATCTGGACCTGCCGGTCTTCGGCAAGGTGCCACTGGCGACGGCGCTGCTGTTCGATCTGGGCGTGTTCCTGCTGGTGGTCGGCGCCACGGCCGTCATCCTGATCGCCATCGCCCACCAGTCGATCCGTACGCCCCGTGAGCTGCCCGCGCGGCCCGATCCCGAGCCGGAGCAGGCCTGATGGAAATCGTCCTCTCGCTTGGCATCGGCATCCTCACCGGATCGGGCGTCTGGCTGATCCTGCGGCCGCGCACCTTTCAGGTGATCGTCGGTCTCTCGCTGGTCTCCTATGCCGTTAATCTGTTCATTTACGCCATGGGCCGCCTCAAGGTGGACGCCCCGCCCATCGTCGGCTCCGGCCTTGCCGACCCGGCCGATTATGTGGACCCGGTGCCCCAGGCGCTGGTGCTCACCGCCATCGTCATCTCCTTCGCCATGACCGCGCTGCTGCTGGTCATGTTGCTCGCCTCGCGCGGGCTGACGGGGACGGACCATGTCGACGGAGACGATGGCGAATGACTCTGTCCTGGACTCACCATCTGATCGTCGCGCCGGTCCTGCTGCCCCTCATTGGCGCCGCGCTGATGCTACTGTTCAACGAGCGCCGGCGGCTGCTCAAGAACGTCATCGCGCTCAGCACCGCCAGCGCGCTGCTCGTCATCGCCATTCTCCTGTTGCGCGGCGCCGCCTCGGCGGGCTTCGCGGGTGAGCCGGCCACCACGGCCTATCTCATCGGCAACTGGCCCGCGCCCTTCGGCATCGTGCTGGTGATCGACTGGCTCTCGGCGCTGATGCTGGTGCTCACCGCCCTGCTGGGATTGACCTCACTCATCTATTCGCTGGCCCGCTGGGACCGCGCTGGGCCGCGCTTCCACGCGCTGTTCCTGCTCCAGCTCATGGGGCTGAACGGCGCCTTCCTCACCGGCGACCTCTTCAACCTGTTCGTCTTCTTCGAGGTGCTGCTCGCCGCCTCCTACGGGCTGCTGCTGCACGGCTCGGGCCCGGTGCGGGTGAAGGCCGGGCTGCATTACG
>DASRXY010000093.1:0-7244 GCA_035654035.1 Sphingobium sp.
GCGCGGCGGCGGAATAGCGCGCGCCATGCACGGCGCCGGGCGTGAAGATGGCGTCCACCGCATCGACCAGATCAGGCGCGAGAGTGAGGCTGGCGGCGGCGACATTTTCTTCCAGATGGGCAATGCTGCGCGTGCCGGGAATGGGCACGATATGGGCCCAGCGCGTCAGCACCCAGCCGAGGCTGAGCTGCGCGGGAGCAAGGCCGGCCTGCGCGGCGAGCGCGTTGAAGCGGCGCGCGAGATCGAGGTTGTGGCTGAAATTGGGCTCCTGGAAGCGCGGCATGCCGGCGCGGATGTCTCCCTGCACGAATTCGGCGCGCGTCACGCCATTGGCCAGGAAGCCGCGCGCCACCGGCGAGAAGGCAATGAAGCCGATGCCCAACTCCTTGCAGGCATCCAGCACCGCCACTTCGGGATTGCGTACCCAGGGCGAATATTCGGACTGCACCGCCGCGATGGGATGGACGGCATGGGCACGGCGGATGGTCGCGGCCGACATCTCCGAGAGGCCGATGGCGCCGATCTTGCCGGCCTCCTTGGCGCGGACAAGTGCGCCGATCGACTCCTCGATGGGCACGTTCCGGTCCAGCCGGTGCATGTAATAGAGGTCGATGAAATCGGTGTTCAGGCGCTGGAGCGAGCGCTCCAGCGAGCCGGCAATGGTCTCCGGCCGGCCATCCAGCACGCGCTGGCCGTCGATGAGGTCGAGCACGCATTTGCTGGCGAGCAGATACTCCTTGCGGCGATGGCCCACCGCCTTGGCCAGCAGCCGTTCATTGGCACCGCTGCCGTAGAGCGCGGCGCTGTCCAGATGCGTAACGCCCAGGTCCAGCGCATGGTTGAGCAGGCGCGTCGCGTCCGCCTCGCTCGGCGGAACGTCATAGGCATGGCTGATGTTCATGCAGCCCAGGCCAATGGCGGACATGGTGAGGCTGCCGACAGTGCGGGTGGGGAGAGTAGTCGTGGGATGAGTCATGCCGGCCTTCTCATGGCATGGCCGCGAAAAATCAATGGCGTGATGGACCGCGTTGGGTTTTTCGTGGGCGGCTTGAGTGGCCCTTTCCGGCATTGCCGCGGTGTTCAGGGGAAGGGCGCGGCGGACAATGGAGCGCCGCGCGAGGGAGCGTTGTGCGAGAGAGTGTGCGTCCATCGCGCGCAGGGGCTGGGTCCAGGCCCAGCTCTGCCCTCCGAGGTCTGCCTCAGCGCCGGAAGCCCAACTCCTGTTCCGCCCAGGCCCAGAAGGCGTTGCTTTTCTCAGCCACGGGGCGAGCGGCGACTTCATAGCCCTTGGGGTCGTCCCGGGCCATGATGACGGGCCAGTTGGCCTGGTTGATGGAGTTGGCGGCGCGGAAGGCGGAAAAGAGCTGGCGGCCCCGTTGATAGACCTCGCTCTGGCTGGTGAGCCAGGCGTCCCGGTCCAATGCGCTGCTCAGAGCGGCGAAGCCCATGACAAGCTGTCGCCGCATCCGCACGAACGCCATCGCATTGGCTGGCTCCACGCGCTGCCCGAGGTCGACGATCTCCTGTTCCAACGCGGCAAAGGATCGCAGGGCCTGGGTCAGCTCCGCTCCGATTGCCATGGCTTCTTCTCCCTTGTTCCGCACCCGTCGGGCGCCTTTTGCTCGTAAATTCCTAATTTTATGCAATGCTGTTCGTAATAGATGGTTGCACCGGGGCGACAGGACGCTGCGGCCCAAAGGCAAGGGGCGCCCGGCACTGTGCCAGGCGCCCCTTGTCGTGACTTGTTCTCTCCGTGTGGAGGAGGTGCCTCAGGCGTCGCGCGCGAGTTGCGTTTCCAGCTCGCCCAGCACCCGATAGCAATCGAGCACGCGGCCCACCGAGCTGTTGGGTTCGCGGCCTTCGCGGATCGCCGAGATGAACTCGCGGTCCTGCAACTCGATGCCGTTCATGCTCACAGCGACGTTGCTGACGTCGATCGGTTCTTCCTTACCGTTCACCAGATCGTCGTAGCGGGCGATATAGGTGGCGGTGTCGCCGATGTAGCGGAAGAAGGTGCCGAGCGGCCCATCGTTGTTGAAGGAGAGGGAGAGCGTGCAGATGGCGCCCGTCTCGCTCTTGAGCTGGATCGACATGTCCATGGCGATGCCCAGTTCGGGATGGATCGGCCCTTCCACGGCATGGGCCTTGACGATCTTGCCGGCCTGATAGGCGAAGAGATCGACCGTATGCGCGGCATGGTGCCACAGCAGATGGTCCGTCCAGGAGCGCGGCTGGCCCTTGGCGTTCATGTTCTTGCGTCGGAAGAAATAGGTCTGCACGTCCATCTGCTGGACGTTGAATTCCCCGGCCTTGATCTTGTTGTGCACATATTGGTGGCTGGGGTTGAAGCGGCGGGTGTGGCCGACCATGCAGACGAGGCCAGTTTCCTTCTGCTTCGCGGCGACGGCCTGCGCATCCGCCCAGCTATCGGCGAGCGGAATTTCCACCTGCACATGCTTGCCCGCGTTCATGCAGGCAATGGCCTGCTCGGCATGCATTTGCGTAGGCGTGCACAGGATGACGGCGTCCACGTCGTCCCGCGCCAGCGCTTCGGAAAGGTCGGTGCCACTGTGCTTTGCACCGTATTTCGCGGCGACTTCCGCCGCCTGCTCGGCCTTGCGGCTGATGATCGAGACGATCTCGACACCTTCGATGTTCTTGAGGCCATCGAGATGCTTTTCGCCGAATGCACCGGCGCCCGCGAGTGCGATACGCATATCGGTCTCCTGTTCTTGGGGGTTGGCAGCGGAGGGGCGGCGCGCGCCGCCCCTCCGGGATGTGGGGTCAGGCCTGGCTGAGGCTGTGGCCGCTCATCACCTTGCGCGGCTCGAGCGCCGCGCCGGCCGTCTCCTCGGGCTGGAGCAGCAACGCGCCCAGCGCGGTGTTGGAGGCGGGGATGTGGTAGAAGGTATAGAGATCCTTCACCTTCTTGCCCAGCGCGCCGCGCATGATGAGCCACATGACCAGCTCGATGCCTTCCGATCCGCTCTCGCGCAGATACTGAATGTGTGGCATCTTGCTCAGCGTCTCGGGGTCGTTGATGAGCTGGTCGATGAAGTTGAGGTCGAACTCCTTGTTGATGAGGCCGGCGCGCGGCCCCTGGAGCTGATGGCTCATCCCGCCGGTGCCCCACACATGGACGTTGAGGTCTTCCGGGAAGCTCTCGACGGCCGCGCGGATGCTGTCGCCCAGGTTGAAGCAGCGCTTGCCCGACGGCGGCGGATAGGTGACGACGTTGACCGGGAAGGGAATGACCTTGCACGGCCAGGCCTCGGGCTCGCCGAAGATCATGCTCAGCGGCACGGTGCAGCCATGATCGACATCCATGTCGTTCATGATCGTCATGTCGAACTCGTCCAGGATCAGGCTCTGGGCGATGTGCCAGGCGAGATCCGGATGGCCGATCACGTCGGGCACCGGGCGCGGGCCCCAGCCTTCGTCGGCGGGCTTGAAGCTTTCCGCGCAGCCGATGGCGAAGGTCGGGATGATGTTCATGTCGAAGGCCGAGGCGTGGTCGTTATAGACCAGGATCACCACGTCGGGCATGTTGCCCGGCTGCTTGATCCACTCCTTGATCGGCTCATAGCCCTTGAACACCGGGCCCCAATATTCATTACCGGTGGAATGGGTCTGGATCGCGGCGCCAAGCGCCGGGATGTGGCTGGACGTAATGCCGGTGGTGACGCGTGCCATCTCAATAGCCTCCCTTGATCGAGCGCACGCCTTCGGGCGAACGGCCGCCGTTAATCATCATTTGCGCATATTCTTCTTGGGTCATGCCCGTCATCGAGCCGGCGGCGAACTGGAAGCTCTTGCCATCGGTCGAGAACAGCTTGGAGAGGAAGTAGACGTTTCCGCCCTCGTCGATCATCGCGTTATAGTCGCGCGCCAGCACGGCCGCCTTGGCGGCGGGCGTCAGGTTCCACTCGTCGAGATAGGCGCTTTCGTCGGCCTTGAAACGCTCGCGGTTCTCGGCCTTCATCAGGCTCATCGCGAACTGGTTGAGATTATAGCCCTTGCGGGCGCGCTGAGCCGTGAACACCCGCGTGCCCGGAATGTCCTCGAACTCGGCGAGATAGGCATGGATGTCGATTCTCTGCTTGTCGGTCATGATGGTCCGCTCCTTGCGATCTTTTAGAGGCCGCGCGCCTTCAGCTTGGCATCGAGACGGGGGAAGACCCGCCGCGCATTGCCCTCGAAGATCGCGTGCCGTTCCGCATCGCTGATGTCGAGCGCGTCGACATAGCGCTTGGTGTCGTCGAAATAATGGCCCGTGGTCGGATCGATGCCGCGCACCGCGCCCACCATCTCGGAGCCGAAGAGGATGTTCTTGTTGTCGATCACGTCGGCGAGCAGGTTGATGCCCGGCTGGTGATAGACGCAGGTATCGAAATAGACGTTGTTCATCAGCAGCTCGTCGAGGCTGGGCTGCTTGAGCATGTCCGCCAAGCCCCGGTAGCGGCCCCAGTGATAGGGCACCGCGCCACCGCCGTGCGGGATAATCATGCGCAGTGTCGGGAAATCCTTGAAGAGATTGCCCTGGAGGAGCTGCATGAAGGCAATGGTGTCGGCCGCCAGATAATAAGCGCCGGTGGCGTGCTGCGCGGGGTTGCAGCTTCCCGAGACGTGGATCATCGCCGGCACGTCCAGCTCGACCATCTTCTCGTAGAAGGGATACCAGAAGCGATCCGTGAGGGGCGGCTGCTTGAAATAGCCGCCGCTCGCGTCGGGATTGAGATTGCAGCCGATGAAGCCCAGCTCGTTCACGCAGCGCTCCAACTCGGCGATGGAGCTGGTCATGTCCGCTTCCTGCGACTGGGGCAGCATGCACACGCCAACGAACGTCTCCGGGAAGAGGTCGACCACGCGGGCGATCAGGTCGTTGCAAGCCCGTGCCCACGGCACCGTCACCGACTGATCGCCGACATGCGGCGCCATGGCGGAGGCGCGCGGCGAGAAGATGGTCATGTCCGCGCCGCGCTCCTTGATGAGGCGGAGCTGGTTCTTCTCGATGGTCTCGCGAATCTCATCGTCGGAGATGTTAGGGTAGGCCGGGGTCGGCTGGCCTGCCTTAAACGCGGCCTTCTGGTCCTCGCGCCACTGATTGTGAGGCTCGGGGGCCGTCGTGTAATGGCCGTGGCAGTCGATAATCATGGTCATGCGGGCTCCGCCTTTCCTTCTGTTCTGTCCTTGTCCTGCGAAGTGGTCCGTCCGGTCACGAGGGCGAGCTTGGCATCGAGTCCCTCGGGCATCGGAGCGTCGCCGAGCAGGGCGCCCAGCGCCCGCTGCCGCACGATAGTGCCGGCCGTCATCAGCGGTTCCAGCCCCAGCTCGCGCAGCGTCTGCGCCACTTCCTCCATTTCAGCCGCGCGGCGCGTGCCATGCGCCAGCATGCGGTCGAGATTATAATCCGCCTTGGCCGCCCAGTCACCGCCCAGCGAGGCGAGCACGCCGGGCGCCACGCCTGCCGCGTCGGCGGCCAGCATCATTTCGGCGGTGAGCGCCTCTATGCCTTTTATCATGACGGAGCGGACCATCTTGGTGGCCGATGCGTCGCCGATCTGTGCGCCGCAGACAGTGATGCGCGTGAAGCCGATGGCGCCCAACGCTGTCTCCGCGTCCCCGGCGGCCGGGCCGGAGAGGAGTAGCGACACGGCGAGTGCGGCGGGTTGCACCGGCGCCATCACGGCCACGTCCACATAGCGCCCGCCCGCCGCATCGATGGCAGCGGCATTGGCGCGTTTGCGACCGGGCGAGACGCTGTTCATGTCGCAGAACAGCGCGCCTTTGGCCAGCGCGCCGCTCGCCGCGGCGGCCTGCGCGGCGGGTGTGGCCTGATCGGCGGTGACAAGGCTGAGGACGATGTCGGCGCCGTCCAGCGCGGCGGCCAGGCTGTCGCAGCCGATGACGCCCTGCGCAGCATAAGCGGCGCGCATCGGTTCATCCGTCCTGATGTCGAACACACGCGCCTGTTCGCGCCACGCGCCGGCCTGTGCAAACGTGCGTCCGGCCTCCCCAAAGCCGATCAGGGCGATTTTCCTGCTCATGGTGGCAGGGCTAGCCAAAGGGCCGGGTGCGGGCAAATGCGGTCTCGCGCCATGCTATAAGGTGAGGCGAAGGATGCCGCCCGCGCCGGTCAGGCCGCGGCGGCCTCCAGCGCGGCCATGAAGGAGGCCTGCGCGGCCGAGGGGCGCCACTGCGCGCGCGTGGTGACGCCGATGGTGCGCGCGAAATGCCCTGGCGGCTCGCCCAGCGAGGCCAGCCAGCCCGCCTGCAACTCCACCGAGACCTGATCGCGCGAGAGCAGCGTCAGGAAATCGGTCTGCATCAGAATCTCGCGGATAATCATTACCGAGCCGCACTGGATGGGCACGATCGGCGGATCGAACCCGCCGGCGCGAAAGATGCCTTCAAAGCCACTGCGCAGCGGCGCGCCGGGCGAGGGCGCAATCCACGGAAAGCGGGCGAGATCGGCCAAAGGCGGCAGGATCGGCTCGGGCCCGTCGCCGGTCAGCGCGAGCAGCGGATGGCCGGCGCGGGCAAGCACGATGGGCTGGTCCTCGAACAGCGCTTTCTGTTGAAGGTCAGGCCCCGGCGGCGGGTCGCGCAGCGCACCGATCATGAAGTCCACGCTGCCGTCGCGCAGCGGCTCCACCAATTCGCCATGCGAGCCCTCCACCACGATGATCTCGGCATCGGGATGCGCGGCATTGAAGGTGGCGAGTGCGGTCGGCAACACCCGCGCGCGC
Source organism: Sphingobium sp. (assembly GCA_035654035.1). Lineage (GTDB taxonomy): Bacteria > Pseudomonadota > Alphaproteobacteria > Sphingomonadales > Sphingomonadaceae > Sphingobium. Next base: position 6,750 of record DASRXY010000093.1, read on the forward strand.
GATACCGGCATGGCGCCCACGGTTATGCGGATCGGGCCGGATTGCCGCCCATCGAGCGCTTCGCTCAGTCCGGCTTCCAGCTCGGTGCGGGCGAGGCGGAAGGTGCGGGCCGTGCGCCGCCCGGGCTCGGTGAGCGCGATACCGCGTCCGCGCCGTTCCACAAGAGCGCGGCGCAGGATGAGCGAGAGGTCGCCGATGGCACGGTGCAGCGTGGGCTGTGAGAGGCCGGTCTGTGTCGCCGCGCCGGCATAGCTCCCCGCATCCGCCACCGCCAGGAAGGCGCGGATTTGCGCCGTGGTGATGCGTCGTGAGCCGATCAGCGCCATCGCTGCGTCGATCCGCGCGGCCAGGGCCCGCGCCGGTGGCAGGGGCGTCATGCCGTCGGTGCGGCGCTCGAAGAGCTGCAAGCCCAGCAGTGATTCCACACGGGCGATGGCCTGTGTTACTGCCGGCTGAGTGAGGTGGACGGCGCCGGCCGCCGCCGAGACGCTCCCC
>DASRXY010000094.1:0-5874 GCA_035654035.1 Sphingobium sp.
CCCGCCGTTAAACAGCTCGTCCGCCAGCCGATCCTGATCGAAGAACAGATACAGGCGGGCATGGAGATGCCGCGCCGTGCGGGCGGAGGCCGGCGATGCGGCCGCAAGGCTCGTTGCCAGCACCGCCAGCATGCCCAGGCCGCCTAACGCCCGGAGCGCCATCGGGCCGGGCGGCCGCCTGGTCACGCGGCCCGCGTCAGCTTGAGGAACACGTCTTCGAGGTCCGGGTCGCGCGTGCTCACATCGACGATGCCGAAGCCCTGGCCCTGGATGAGCGTGATGACGTCGCCCGCCGTCGCGCGGTCCTTCATGTAGGTGATGGCCGCCGTCCGCTCACTCACGCGCTCCACTTTCTCGAAGCGGTCGTGATAGGGCAGCGCATCGAGATCGCGGTCGACAGTCACTTCCACCACCTTCTCGCGCGCCATGCCGACCAGCTCGCGCGTGGGTTTGTCGGTGACGACCCGACCGTGATTGATGATCGCGATGCGGTCGCACAGCTCCTCGGCTTCTTCCAGATAGTGCGTGGTGAGCACGATGGTGACGCCGCCCTCGTTCAATTCGCGCACGAAGGTCCAGAGCTGCTGGCGCAGTTCCACGTCGACGCCAGCCGTGGGTTCATCGAGGACCAGAATGGGCGGCGAGTGGACCATCGCCTTGGCAACCATCAGCCGCCGCTTCATGCCGCCGGAGAGCGAGCGCGAATAGGCCTGCGCCTTGTCCTCCAGATGCACCGCCCGCAACAGCGCCATCGAGCGGCGCTTCTCCTTGGGCACGCCATAATAGCCGGCCTGGATCTCCAGCGTTTCGAACGGCGTAAAATAGGGGTCGAAGAGGATTTCCTGATTGACGATGCCGATGGCGTTCTTGGCGTTGCGGGGGTGGGTATCGATGTCGAACCCCCAGACGCACGCGCTGCCCCCGGTCTTGTTCACCAGTCCGGCGAGGATGTTGATGATGGTCGATTTGCCCGCGCCATTGGGGCCCAGCAGGCCGAAGATGCTGCCGCGCGGCACGGTGAGGTCCACCCCGTGGAGCGCCTGCTTGCCCCCCGCATAGATTTTGGTGAGGGCGGAGAGTTGGATGGCAGCGTCAGTCATGGAAGGCGCTTTAGAACATTCCGTTCCAAATGAGAACGGATCGGCGTGCGATGATGCGGGCGCGGCTTTCCGGGCCATCGGCGCTTCCATCGCCCGCGCTTGGGCGCGTCTCGAGCGAAACGGGGAAGTGAAGGGGGTGCTCCGAAACCGAAAGCCGCCTAGCCTTCCGCCACTAACGCGCAATAACGGGCGGCATCCAGGAACTCCGTGCGGCGGGCCGCCAGCCGGGCTTCCGCTTCGTCATCCTCACCCCAGGTCTCGGCCTGCCAGCGCTCGTCGAGACTTGCGGCCTCGAACAGCGTTGCGGCATCGATCTCGCCGGCGAGATGCGCCAGCATGCCGACCAGCGACCCGCGGATCTGAGTCAGCACTGCCGCGCCGGCAAGCTGCCAGGGCGCAATCGCCTCCACCGCCGCGCGCAGGTTCGCCAGTGCGGACGCCGGCTGCTCCACCGGCATGATCCCGTCGGTGACGGTAAGCGCGGCGTCATGGCGCGCCCGTGCCCAACCCAGTAGCGGATCCCAGGCGGCCGCCTGCCGTGCCACCAGCGGCGCGGGCCCCTCCGCCCGGTAGCAGAAGAGATCGCTCGCCCCATAAGCGGCGATCTGGCCGCGAAAGGCACCGAGCGCCGGCAGCACCCGGTCGATGGTGGCATTGGCAAAGCCGGTCATCGGCATGGTGGCGGGGTCGATCACCTCGCCCTGCGCCTGCCATTCCGCCGCCATGGCGACGGCCAGAGCCTCGCCGGGCACGATGAGGGGCGCGCGCGCCGGCGTCTTCACGCCCCGCCCGTCGAGCCGGATGGCCCAGCCACCGGCTTCGGCCGTGGCTGCCGCATCGGTGTAGAAGCGCTTCACCGGCCCTACCGGCGCTCGCGCGGCGTCGCCCAGGCGCGTGCCAGCAGGCGCGGCACGAAGATCGTCTGGAACATGCCCACGGTCGAGACGATGAGACCCAGATATTTCGCCTTGTCGCCCTGCACCCAGCCAAAGCGCTCCAGCGAGATGGCGATGCCGAACATCAGAATGACGACGCCCGACAGGCGGAAGAGGCCAATAGCGAAGAAACGCTGTTTGGCGGCAGCCGCGCGGCGGGCCGCCTCAGGATCGTCGGGAAGGGGTGTCTCGCTCATAGCAGGCCGATATGGCGGGCCAATTCGGCGCTGTCCATCGCCACGCTGCGTGCGCCGGCCGCGAACAGCTCGTCAGGCGCATGATAGCCCCAGCCCACTCCGAGCGCCGCCACGCCAGCCGCACCGGCCATCATCATGTCAAAGCTCGTATCGCCGATCATCACGGCCTCTTCGGCTCGCGCACCAGCCTCGAACAGCGCGGCCTCGATCATCGCGGGATGGGGCTTGGACGGATTGCGATCGGCGGTCTGAAGCGAGACGAACCGACCCGAAAGACCATGGCTTTCGAGTACCGCCGTCAGGCCGCGATCGGATTTGCCGGTCGCCACGGCGAGTTGCCAGCCGTCTGCCGTCAGCGCATCGAGCAGCGCCGCCACGCCGTCGTAGAGCGGCTCATGCACACCGCCTGAGCCGCGCATGGCCATGAAACAGCGCTTGTAATGATCAACCAGCACATCATGGAAATCCGGCTCCGCATCCGGCAGCAGCCGCGCCATTGCCTGCGGCAGCGAGAGGCCAACGATGGAGAGAATATCCGCCCGGCCAGGGCAGGCCAGCGCCACCGTGTCGAACGCGCCCTGCATCGCCGCGACGATGCTGTGCTGGCTGTCCACCAGCGTCCCGTCGCAGTCGAAAATGGCGAGCCGAACCGTCATGGTCGGCCCTCTAGAGCATTTTCAGGCCCGAGAGATAGAGCAACCCGCAACGAAAAGCGCCCCGGCACTGGACCGGAGCGCTTCCCGATTCGATTGGCAAGACGTCAGGCGAGCGCGCTCGCCATCCGACGACGGCGGCGCAGGCCGGCCCCGACAAGGGAGAAACCGCCAATCATTAACGCCCAGCTTGCGGGCTCCGGCACCGGCGGCGGGCCCGGCACATCCGACCCGAAGGTGATGTCGTCGAACACGATCTGATTGGCGACTCCACCGAAGGACACCGAGCGCGCCACGCCGGAGAAGGTCACGCCGACCGGACTGAATGGACAGAAGCCGGCATTATAGCTGGCGCCGCAGTTCCCGGCATTGGGCGAAAGGTCGAGACTCGCCAACAGGTTGCCGGTGCCGTCCAGCCCATCGAACACCTGCACGGCGCCGGAATAGCTCAGCGAGACATAGTTGAACGAGAAGCCAGTCTCAAATCCGGCAGCGATGTTCATGAAGGTTTCGTCGCCCTCCAGGAAGAACAGCCCGCCCAGCGCGGACGCCGGATCACCGACGCCGCCACGCGATGTATTGGAGCAATAATTTCCGGGCGTGTTGAGGCAGATCGCCAGCGCATTGCGGCCGAACGAAATGCCGTAATTGATTCCACTCGTTCCCTGGCTGCTCGTACCCCCATTATAGAATTCGAGGATGTTCGCAAAATCCTCAGAGGGATAGCTGCTGTTGATGCCCTCGAAATCCAGCGAAACGACTGCGCCTTGGGCGCTTGTCGCGGCAGTCAAGGCAAAGCCTGCAGCCGTGACCAGTGTCAACGCCTTCACCATATGACGATCTCCCCACAGAGAAACGGCAATCCCATTTGCCGTTAACCATAAAACTACACGCTTCTCGTCGACGCACCGAGACAGCGGTGCGACCAACTTGGCCGAAACGAGATTGGCTGCGGTGGAATCGCGACCAAGTGCAACGCCGCGAGTCGCGAGGAGGGCAACGCGCGGTGTTTCGCAGCTGGGTGGAAGGCGGCGCCGAGTCGCGGGCACACTCGCGGGATCTGGGTTTGATCGACGTTCGTGGAAGCGGCACGGGGCCGTGTACGGTTCAGCTCTGCTGAACCAGTCTCCGATACGGAGTGGTCAGCGCGATCCGCCGCGCCCCGATCCGCCGGATGGAGGACGCTTGCCGCCGCCCGGGCGCTTGCCCGCCGGGGCGCCTCGGCTCTTCGGTTTAGAGTCGGAGCCGGCGGGCTTGCCGCGCGTGCCGACCTTGCCGCGCGCAGGCGGGGCCCCACTGCTTCCCCCGCGCGCGCGCCGTTCGCCCTTGCGGGCCTTGCGCATCTCCTTGGCATGAGCCGAGGCGGCGCGCTTCTCGGCGACCTTGTCCGGACCCTTGGGGCGCAGCTCCTCGTCGAGCGGCAGGTCGCCATCGGCCATGTCGAAACCGAGATCGGCCAGGCTTTCGCGGAAATGCGCCGGCGGCTCGGCGCGCAGGTCGAGCGGCGATCCATCCGGATGGTCGATGCGGATGCGCCGCGCATGCAGGTGCATCTTGCGGCTGATCGTGCCGGAAAGAAACGCGTCCTTGCCGCCATATTTGCCATCGCCCACAATGGGGTGGCCAATCGCCGCCATATGGACGCGCAACTGATGCGTGCGGCCGGTATGCGGTTGCAGTTCCACCCAGGCGGCGCGGTTTCCGGCGCGCTCGATCACGCGATAGCGGCTGCGCGCGGGCAGGCCGCCCTCGCGGTCCACATGCATCTTCTCGCCGCCCGTGCCCGGCTGCTTGGCCAGCGGCAGATCGATGATGCCGTCCTCGATGTTCGGCACGCCTACCACCAGCGCCCAATAGACCTTGCGCGCGCTGCGGGAGGCAAAGGATTTCGCGAAATAGGCGGCGGCCCGCGCCGTGCGCGCCAGCAGCAGCGCGCCACTGGTGTCCTTGTCGAGCCGGTGGACCAGCTTGGGCCGGTCGTCCCGCTCGAACATCAACGCATCGAGCAGCCCGTCGACATGATCGTGTGTCTTGGTGCCGCCCTGCGTCGCAAGGCCGGGCGGCTTGTTGATGACGATGGCCTGCGCATCGCGGTGAATGACGAGGCTTTCGGCGAAAGCGATCTGATCCTCGCTGAGCGGCGGACGCGGCCGCGCCGTCCGGGTGCCCGGCACCGGCGCATCGAGCGGCGGCACGCGGATGCTCTGCCCCTCGGCAATGCGGTCGCCCGGCCCCACCCGCGCGCCATCGAGCCGCAACTGCCCGGTGCGCGCCCAGCGCGAAACGGTGGCGAAAGGCACATCCGGCATATGGCGCTTGAACCAACGGTCGAGGCGAATGCCATCATCCTCCGCATCCACGCGGAACTGCCGCACCCCGGCGGGATCGCCCCGGCTCATGCGAACGACCGCATGAGTGCAAGGCCCAGCGCCAGCGCGCCCACGGCAGCGAGGACGGACGTGAGCGCATAGGCAGCCGCCGACATGAGCGCGCCGCGCTCGATCAGCAGCATCGTTTCCAGGCTGAAAGCGGAGAAGGTGGTGAAACCGCCGAGCAGGCCGACCGCGACGAACAGGCGCACATGCTCGCCGCCCTGCGCGCGCGCTGCCAGCCAGCCGGCGAACAGACCCATGACGAAGCCGCCGATGACGTTGACGCCCAGCGTCCCCCACGGCCAGCTCCATGGCGGATTGGGGCCGGTCAGCCGCAGGCTGAACTGCCCGAACGAATAGCGCAGCGCCGATCCGATCGCGCCGCCCGCCATGACGAGGAGGAGGTTGAGCATGATCCTGCCCTAATCGCTTTTGCGCGCGGCGCAACGGCCTTGCGTGCCGGGCATGAGCGCCGGACGAGATCGGCAAGGGACAGACACGCCGGCTCCGGCACGGGGCGGCCGCGACGACGCCGCCGCCGCGCCTCGTTCAGCTCGCGGGAACCAGCCGCTTCTCGCCCGCAATACGCATCATCGCGCGTTGCAGCTTTTCGAAGG
>DASRXY010000095.1:0-2495 GCA_035654035.1 Sphingobium sp.
AAGGCGCCGTGGGCGGCATCGTCAGCGAGGGGCAGTTGCCGGCCTTCGCGCGCTGCTGCGTGCATCATGGCGGCCCCTTCTTCCGCATGCCCGTCGCCGCGCTGGAGGAGATCAAGGAGAAGGTGCCCGCCGTGCGCATGCTCTTCGCCCGCTATGCCGACTGCATGGCCGCGCAACTCTTCCAGTCCATCGCCTGCAACGCCCGCCACAGCATCGAGCAACGCGCGGCCCGGTGGCTGTGCGCGGCAGTGAACCGCACCGGCTCGCAGGAAGTGACGCTGACCCAGGCGCAGCTCGGCGGCTTCCTGGGGGTGGGTCGCTCCTATGTCACGCGCATCATCGGCCGGCTGAAGGACGACGGCATCCTCGCCACCCGGCGCGGCGCCATCATCGTGTTGCGGCCGCGCAAGCTGCGCACGCTGAGTTGCGATTGCTCAGCGCTGGTCGCTGCGCATTTCCGGGCGGTGATGGCGGGCCTCTATCCGCCCGAAGTGGTGGACGCGCTGGCGGCCTATCAGGATGGGGAGTGAGAGGCGCGTTGCGCTGGGCCTATCTCGCCAAATCTGATTTCAGTTCGCCCCGAGCCTGCGGAAGGAAGGCTTCTTTACTGTGAGAAGGCTAGCCTTGGACGGCTCATGGCGAACGGAGTCTTTTGAGAAGCCCCCGCACATGTGAGGAAGAGCAAAGACGGCACCGCCCGGGAGAGAGTCGCCGGGCGACCACAAGGTCGCCCCGCGCCCCTCAGGCCAGTTCTACGGGCGTCACCTCATAGCCGGCCGCGCCGAGCGCGGCGATCAGGCGCTGGAGATGGCTCTCGTCGCGCGTCTCACACTCGATGTCGGTGATCAGCCCCTTGGCCGGCAGCGACGTGAAAATACGCTGGTGCGACACCTCGATGATATTGACCTGCTCGTCGTGGAAGATCCGCGCGACATGGAAAAGGGCGCCGGGCCGATCCTGCAGGCGAATGCGCAGCCGCGCCAGCCGGCCGGCGCGGGCGAGATCGCGCAGCAGCACATTGGCGAGCAGGCGCGTGTCGATATTGCCGCCGGTGAGGACGAGGCCCACCGTCTTGCCGGCAAACATCGCCTTGTGCGCCAGCAACGCGGCGAGGCCGGCGGCACCGGCGCCTTCCACCACGGTCTTCTCGATCTGGAGGAGAAGGCTCACCGCCTGCTCCAGCGCGCGCTCCTCGACAAGCACCACATCATTAGCGAGCGCATCCACGAAGCCGCGCGTGATCTGCCCTGGCTCCTTGACCGCAATGCCTTCGGCCAGGGTATCGCCGCCGGTCGGCAGGTTGGCGTGCTTCACATGATCGTACATGGAAGGGTACAGCTCGGCCTGCACACCGATCAGCGCGATGTCCGGCTTGATGGCGCGCGCCGCTGTCGCCATGCCCGAGAAGAGCCCGCCGCCGCCGATGGGGATGACTAGCGTATCGATGGCGGGCACATCTTCCAGCATCTCCAGCGCCACCGTGCCTTGCCCGGCGATGATGTCCGGCTCGTCGAAGGGATGGACGAAGGTGAGTCCCTGCGCGGCTTCCAGCTCACGGGCGTGGGCATTGGCTTCGTCGAACGTCTCGCCGAACAGCACCACCGTGGCGCCATGCCCCTCGGTCTGCATCACCTTCACCAGCGGCGTAGTGCGCGGCATGACGATGGTGACGGGCACGCCGAGGCGCGCGCCGTGATAGGCCAGGCCCTGCGCGTGATTGCCGGCCGACGCGGCGATGATCCCCTTGGCGCGCGCCTCGGGCGTGAGCAGCAGCAGACGGTTGAGCGCGCCACGCTCCTTATACGCGGCGGTGAACTGATGATTTTCGAACTTGAGATAGACGGTCGCGCCGGTGAGCTGCGAGAGCGTCTTGCTGAGCACGATGGGCGTGCGCTGGATCGAGCCCGAAATTCGCCCGTGCGCCGCGCGAACGTCGGCAATGGAGACGGGCAGGACAGCCTGCTCGCTGTCCCGCGGGGCGATGGTTTCGATCTTGTTCATGGGCCGCGCCCTATCCCATCTGGCGTCGGCTGAAAACAGGCTCTATGCCCTGCGCATGGCAAAAATCGCGTTTATCGGCCTCGGCATCATGGGCGCCCCCATGGCGGGGCACCTCGCAAAGGCCGGCCACGACCTCACTGTGTTCAACCGCTCGATGGGCAAGAGCCAGGCCTGGGTGGAGCGCTACGGCGGCGAGGCGGCGACCAGCCCCGCCCAGGCCGCCAGCGAGGCGGACGTGGTGCTCGCCTGCGTCGGCACGGACGACGACCTGGCCGAGATCACCACCGGCCGCGACGGCGCCTTCCGCACGTTGCGGGCCGGCGGCTTGTTCATCGACCACACGACCGTTTCCGCGCGCATCGCCCGCACACTGGATGCGGAGGCGACCGCGCGGGGCCTGCATTTCGTCGATGCGCCGGTTTCCGGCGGACAGGCCGGCGCCGAGAAAGGCGCGCTCTCGGTGATGTGCGGCGGCAGCGACGCGGCAATCAACG
>DASRXY010000096.1:0-9615 GCA_035654035.1 Sphingobium sp.
GGTGCATAAGGGAAACGCAGGGCCTGATACCAGCCCAGCGTCTGCGCCGGCGGGGTGACGCCATCCGGCAGAGCAAGGCCATTGACCGACATCCAGTAGGCCAGGCTGGCATCCCGCCACAGTCGTGCGTCGCGCTGCTCGATGCCGAGCAGGGCGTCGGTCTTGCGCCAGCGCTCCGCGTCGATCCGCGGCTCAAGCGCCGCCCATTGCGTGCGCATCGCCGTTACATGGGTCACGCCCCGATCATAATGGGCGACCAGTTCCTCCCACAATGTCCGGCCGCTCGTCATGCGATAAGTCCAGGGCAGATGGTGGAACCAGAGCAGCTCCGTCTCCGGCGTGGTGCGCGGGTCGGCATAGCGCGCGGCGAGCGCGGGGGCATATTGGGCAATGGCATCGCTGCCCGTCGCGGTGCGATCAAAGCCGATGCCGCCCCGGTCGGCGCGGTGATAATAGACCGGATTCCATTCCGGCCGCGCCAGATCGGCAACCCAGGGCGCAGGCCCGTAATGATGGCCCGTGCCCATCAGATGCGCGAGGCCCAGCGCGCCGGTATAATCGACCACGGCTTCGCGCGAGCCCATCATCATCTGCACGACCGGTCCGACCACCGCCGGATCGGGACCGAAGGTCTGCGCTGCCCATTCGCGCGCGACGGCCTCGGCGGAGAGCGCTGGATCCCACGCGAGGCGGCCGAACGCATACCAGTTCGCCTGATTGAAGGTGGAGCCGGCCCAGTCGCGCGCGCGGCCGGTATTGGCGACGCCCACCATGCCGGTGAGCGCATGCCCCTCCGCGCTGCCATCCACGATGCGCGCGACCGTGGTGCCGGGACCGCGTGCCATGGTATCGGCGTTCAGAACCTCGGCGAAAAGCGGGCCGAGATAAGCGAGGCTGGTCCCTTGCCCCAGATATTCCTTGGTGATCTGCAATTCAGGGAAGAGCGGCGTTGCCGGCATTGCGCCGAACAGTGGATGCACCGGCTCGCGGGGCTGGAAGTCGATGGCGCCGTTCTTCACCTGCACGATCACATTGGGCGCAAACCGGCCGTCGAGCGGCTTGAATTCGCTATAGGCCTGCTTGGCGCGGTCCTCGGGATTGGTGTCGGCATAGACGAAGGCACGCCACATCACGATGCCGCCATGGGGGGCCAGCGCGGCCGCGAGCATGTTGGCGCCATCCGCATGGGTGCGGCCATAATCGCCGGGCCCCGGTTGCCCCTCGCTGTTGGCTTTGACCAGGAACCCGCCGAAATCGGGGATCGCCTGATAGATTTCGTCCGCCTTGGCCTTCCACCAGGCCGCCACTTGCGGATCGAGCGGGTCCGCAGTCTTGAGCCCGCCCAGTTCCACCGGCGCCGTCCAGCGCGCGCTCAGATAGACGCGCACGCCCCACGGCCGGAAGATATCGGCCAGCGCCGCCGCCTTGGCGATATAGGGCGCCGTCAGGCTCTCGGCCTTGGCGTTCACATTGTTAAGCACCGCCCCGTTGATGCCGATGGAGGCATTGGCTCGTGCATAATCGGTATAGAGCGGCGCCTTGTCCTCCGGCAGCGTCCACCAGTCCCATAGCGAGCGGCCGGCATAGCCGCGCTCCACGAAGCCATCGAGATTGTCCCAATGGTTGAGCAGGCGATGGCGCAGGCGCGGCGCCGAGCGCAGAGCGATGCCACTCGCCGCGCCGCCGCTGTCGAGATGGCGCAGCAGCGCGAAGGCACCGTAGAGCAGGCCGCCCGCACTGTTGCCGGTGACGAGCGTGACGGGGCGACCATCGATGGAGACGGAACGGACGAGATAGCCTTCCTCACCCAGATCGTCCGTGGACAGGCCCAGCGCCGCGACCTGCGGCTGCGCCACAGTGGCAAGCAACACTGCGGGAACCCGACCGGCGAGCCCACGCTCCAGCTCGGAGGCCGCAGCCGCGATCATCGGCGAGGTGACGGGCGTGACGATGCGCGTCGCCTCCAGCTGCGCTACGGGCGGAGGATAGCGCAGCCACAGGCGGTAGCCGTCCTCCGCGCCCGCCGGCATGGCGGCCGCAGCCCCCAGCACAACAGCGAGCGTCAGCCACAGCAAGCGAGCCGCACCTCCCTTCACTTCCCTCTCCTCGTCGCTCGGCGGCATTGACAAGCGCGTCCGTTGTCGCGCATGTTACCGCTATCACAACGACGGCTTCGCAAGCAATGCCGCGTTTTCCGTGGAGTGGGGAGGAGCGAGGAGCATGCCCGCATTGTCGTCATGGCGAGACCGCGCATGATCGAACGGCGCGATTTTCTTCGCCTGAGCGCAAGCGTCTCGCTGCTCGCCTTCATGCCCGCTGCCTTGCGCGCGGCCGCCGCCACGGCCGGTCCGCTCTATCGCGATCCGCGCGCGCCCATCGACCTGCGGGTGCGCGACCTCATGGACCGCATGACGCTCGACGAGAAAGTCGCGCAGATCATCACCCTCTCACGCTCCAAACGCGACGTGATGGACGAGGCGCTGCGCTTCGACCCCGCCAAGGCGGCCAGCCTCTATCCCCATGGCATCGGCCAGATCGCGCGCCCCTCTGACCGGGGCGGCGCCGCGACGGCCAACAATACAGCCACGGACTCCACCGGCCGCTGGCGCGCCCCCGCCGACACCATCGCTTATGTAAACGCCGCACAAAAATGGGCGCGGGAGCAGACCCGGCTCGGCATTCCCATCCTTTTCCACGAGGAAGCGCTGCACGGCTTCATGGCGCCCGAGGCGACCAGCTTTCCGCAGGCCATCGCCATGGCAAGCAGCTTCGACCCGGATCTGGTCGAACGCGTCTCGGCCGTCATCGGCCGCGAAGTGCGCGCCCATGGCACGGTGCTGGCGCTCTCGCCCGTGGTGGACATCGCCCGCGATCCGCGCTGGGGGCGTATCGAGGAGACGTTCGGTGAGGACCCGTATCTCTGCGCCGAAATGGGCGTGGCCGCCGTCCGCGGGCTCCAGGGCGAAAGCGAAATTCTCCAGCCCGGCAAGGTTTTCGCGACCCTGAAGCATATGACGGGGCACGGTCAGCCGCTCGCCGGTAACAATGTCGCGCCCGCCATGCTGGGCGAGCGGGACTTACGTGAGTTCTTTTTTCCGCCGTTCCGCGCCGTCGTCGAGCGCACCGGCATCGCCGCCGTCATGCCGAGCTACAACGAGATTGACGGCGTGCCGAGCCATGCCAATCGCTGGCTGCTCAAGGATGTGCTGCGCGGCGAATGGGGGTTCGACGGCGCCATCGTCTCCGATTATGCGGCCATCGAGGAGCTGACGACCTTCCACAAGGTCGCCGCCAATCTCGGCGAAGCGGCACAGCTGGCGCTTGAAGCCGGTGTCGACAGCGATCTGCCGGACGGCGTCGCCTATCGCACGCTGGCCGACGAAGTGCGTGCCGGCCGGGTGGCGCTGGCGCTACTGGACGCGGCCTGCGCCAACATGCTGCGCCTTAAGTTCCGCGCCGGGCTGTTCGACGAGGCGGTGCCGGTCGATGCGGCGGCAGCCGCACGGCTTACCGCGAATGACGAGGCGCGCGCGCTGGCGCTGGAGACGGCGCGCAAGGCCATGGTCCTGCTCAAAAATGACGGCACGCTCCCGCTCGCTGCCGGCGCGCACAAGCGGGTGGCCGTGATCGGCCCCAATGCCGCCGTCACGCGGCTCGGCGGCTATTCCTCGCTGCCCCGCACGCAGGTCTCGCTGCTCGACGGTGTGCGCAAGCGGCTGGAGGGCAAGGCGGAGGTCGTCTTTGCGCAGGGCGTGTTCATCACGCAGAGCGAGGACCGCTCCGCCAACGAGATTCTGCTCGCGGACCCGGAGAAGAACCGCCAGCTCATCGCGGAGGCCGTGGCCGTCGCGAAAACATGCGACGTCGTGCTGCTCGCCATCGGCGATACCGAGCAGACCAGCCGCGAGGGCTATGCGCGCAACCATCTGGGCGACCGCACCGATCTCGATCTGGTGGGCGAGCAGAACGATCTCTTCGCCGCGCTCAAGGCGACGGGCAAGCCAGTGGTGGTGGTGGCGCTCAATGGCCGCCCGCCGAGCTGGCCACGCGTGGTGGAAGGCGCCAACGCGCTCCTCGAATGCTGGTATGTCGGCCAGGAAGGCGGCACCGCGATGGCGCAGGCGCTGTTCGGCGACGTCAACCCCGGGGGCAAGATGCCCGTCACCGTGGTGCGCGACGCGGGGCAGATCCCCTTTTTCTACAATCACAAGCCCTCGGCCCGGCGCGGCTATCTCTTCGCCGATCCCGCGCCGCTTTTTCCCTTCGGCTTCGGCCTCTCCTACACGCGCTTCACGCTCTCCGCGCCGCGCCTCTCAGCCGCGCGGATCGGGCGCGCAGGCACCGTGGACGTGGCGTTGGACGTCACTAACAGCGGCGCACGCGCGGGCGACGAAGTGGTGCAGCTCTATGTGCACGATCAGGTCGCCTCGGTCGCTCGCCCGGTCAAGGAACTCAAGGCATTCCGGCGCGTAACGCTCCAGCCCGGCGAGACGCGAACACTCCGCTTCACGCTCGGCCCCGAGGCGTTCCGCCTGTGGAACATCGACATGAACGAGGTGGTGGAGCCCGGCCTGTTCGACATCATGGTCGGGCCCAACAGTCAGGATCTCCAGAGCGTCACGCTCGAGATCGTCTGAGGAGCCGTCGTCATGTCCCGCATCACTTCCGCCCGCGTCATCGTCACCTGCCCCGGCCGCAACTTCGTCACGCTCAAGATCGAGACGGAGGACGGCGTCACGGGGCTGGGCGATGCGACGCTCAATGGCCGCGAGCTGGCCGTCGCCAGCTATCTCACCGATCATGTGGCACCGCTGCTCATCGGCCGCGATGCGCACCGCATCGAGGATATTTGGCAATATCTCTACCGGGGCGCCTACTGGCGGCGGGGGCCGGTGACGATGTCGGCCATTGCCGCGGTGGACGTGGCCCTGTGGGACATCAAGGCCAAGATCGCCGACCTGCCGCTCTATCAGCTCCTGGGCGGAGCCTGCCGCGAGGGCTGCATGGCCTACGGGCATGCCAATGGCGCGAGCATCGAGGAGACGGTCGACAATGCCCGCATCTATGCCGGGCAAGGCTACAAGGCGATCCGCCTCCAGGCCGGCGTGCCGGGCCTTACTTCCACTTACGGCGTCTCCAAGGACCGCTATTTCTACGAGCCTGCCGATGCCGACCTGCCGACCGAGAATGTCTGGTCGACCGAGAAATATCTGCGCTCCGTGCCTCCGCTCTTCGAGGCGGCACGCGCGGCGCTGGGCTGGGACGTGCACCTGCTCCACGACGTCCATCATCGCCTCACGCCCATTGAGGCCGTGCGGCTCGGCAAGGATCTGGAGCCTTTCCGTCCCTTCTGGCTGGAAGACGCGGTGGTGGCGGAGAACCAGGCCAATTTCCGCCTGATCCGCCAGCACACCACCACCCCGCTCGCGGTGGGCGAAATCTTCAATTCGATCTGGGACTGCAAGCAGCTCATCGAGGAGCAGCTCATCGACTATATCCGCGCCACCGTGCTCCATGCCGGCGGCATCACGCACCTGCGACGCATCGCTTCCTTTGCGGACATGCACAATGTCCGCACCGGCTGCCATGGCGCGACGGATCTCTCTCCCGTCACCATGGCAGCCGCCCTGCATTTCGGCCTCTCCATCCCCAATTTCGGCATTCAGGAATATATGCGCCACACAGCCGAGACGGATGCGGTCTTCCCGCATCATTACAGCTTCGCGGACGGCCTCATGCATCCGGGCGATGCGCCGGGGCTGGGCGTGGACATCGACGAGACACTGGCCGCCGCCCATCCCTACGAACGCGCCTATCTGCCGGTGAACCGGCTCGAGGACGGGACGCTCTACAACTGGTGAGGAGAGAAGGCATGGCCCAAGCGGCCCCACGGACGATCCCGCTGGAGCCCGGCGGGCGCTATCGCTGGTCCATCTGCGCCCTGCTCTTCTTCGTCATCACCATCAACTATGTCGACCGTCAGGTCATTGGCGTGCTCAAGCCGCTCATCCAGGAGGATCTGGGTTGGAGCGAGGTCGACTACGGCAATATCGTCACCGCGTTCCAGGCCAGCTATGCGGTGGGCCTGCTCGTGGTAGGCCGCCTGCTCGACAGGGTGGGCACGCGACTCGGCGTGGCCATCACGCTCGGCATCTGGAGCATCGCCGCCATGCTGCACGGCGCCGCGCATACGGTGCTGCAATTCGTGCTCGCCCGCACCGTGCTCGGCGTGGCCGAGGCGGGCGCCTATCCGGGTGCGGTCAAGTCCGTAGCGGAATGGTTTCCGCGCAAGGAGCGGGCGCTGGGCGTGGGCATCCTCAATGCCGGCGCCAATGTCGGCGTCCTCATCACGCCCATTGTCGGTCTGTGGGTCGCCGCCTTCCATGGCTGGCGCATTGCCTTCATCGTGACCGGCAGTCTCGGCTTCATCCTGCTGTTCGCCTGGCTCAAATTCTACCATACGCCCGACGATCACCCGCGTCTCACGGCGCAGGAGCGCGCCTATATCAACCAAGACGGCGAAGACCCCGCATGCCGGCCCCTCGCCTGGCGCGAGGCCCTGCGCCACCGGCAGGCATGGGCCTTCATCGCCGGCAAGTTCTTTACCGATCCGGTCTGGTATCTCTTCCTGTTCTGGCTGCCCGACTTCCTGGACAAGACGCAGGGCATGGCGCTGTTTCCCAAGGGCGACAGCGGCATCTTCGCTACCATCGGCCCGGCGCTCATCGCCGTCTATCTGATCGCCGATCTGGGTTCGATTGCCGGCGGCTGGTTCTCCAGTCACCTCATCCAGCGCGGCTGGAGGGTCAACCCGGCACGCAAGCTCACACTGCTGATCGCCGCCTGCTGCGCGCTGCCGCTGCTGCTGGTGGTCAACGCGCCCAATCCGCTGGTGGCCGTGCTCATCATCGGCCTTGCCACGGCCGGGCATCAGGCCTTCTCATCCAACATCTTCACCCTCATTTCGGACATGTATCCGCGCCGGGCCGTGGCGACGGTGGCGGGCCTCGGCGGCGCGGCCGGCTCGGTGGGCGGCATCCTCATGTCGCAGGCGACAGGCTGGACGCTGGAGCTGACCGGCAGCTACGTGCCCATCATCACCTATGCGGCCTTCGGCTACATGATCGCACTGACGGCCATCCACCTGCTGGTGCCGCGCCTCGACCCGGCTCCGCTGCGTACCGACGACTGAGCCGCCACGATGCCCCGGCCTCTCACGCTCCACCCGGACCGTCTTTTCCCCGCCGAGCCCCGCACGCGCGCCATTGCCCGTGCCTTGTACGCGCAGGTGGGGACCCTGCCGATCATCAGTCCGCATGGCCATACCGACCCGGCCTGGTTCGCCCTTGACGCCCCCTTTTCCGATCCGGCGCATCTGCTCATCGTGCCGGACCATTATGTCCTGCGCATGCTCTACAGCCAGGGCGTGCGGCTGGAAGAGCTGGGCGTCTCCACGCGTGACGGCACGCCGGTGGAGACCGATCCCCGCGCCATCTGGCGCCGCTTCGCCGCGCACTACCATCTCTTTGCCGGCACGCCCTCGCGCCTGTGGCTGGACTGGGTGTTCGCGGACGTGTTCGGCCTCGACGTGCAGCTCGACGCGCAAAGCGCGGATCATGTCTTCGACACGATCGACGCGGCGCTGCGTACCGACGCCTTCCGTCCGCGCGCGCTGTTCGAGCGCTTCGGCATCGAAGTGATCGCCACGACCGAAAGTCCTAACGACTCGCTCGCTCATCACCGGACGATCCGCGAGAGCGGCTGGGGCGGGCGCGTCATCACCACCTACCGGCCCGATCCGGTGATGGACCCCGAGCATGAGAACTTCGCCGACCATGTGGCTCGGTTCGGCGAGCTGGCGGGCGAGGATATCGGTACGCTGGCGGGCTATCTGCGCGCGCATGAAAACCGCCGTGCCGTCTTCCGCGCCCATGGCGCGACCGCGACGGACCACGGCCACCCCAGCGCAGCCACCTGCGCGCTCGACCGGGCTGATCTGGCGCTGCTCTATGCCAAGGCGCTGGCGGGCAAGACCAGCGCGGCGGAAGCCGAGCAGTTCCGCGGCGCCATGCTGCTGGAGATGGCGCGGATGAGCCTAGAGGACGGCATGGTGATGCAACTCCATCCGGGCGCCTGGCGCAATCACAATCCCGCGCTCTTCGCCCGCTTTGGCCCCAATGTCGGCGCCGACATTCCGGCCCCTACCAACTATGTCCGTGCCCTGAAGCCGCTGCTGGATGCCCATGGCAACGACCCCCGCCTCACGCTCATTCTCTTCACGCTGGACGAGGACAGTTACGCGCGCGAGCTGGCGCCACTCGCCGGCCATTATCCTGCCCTGCGTCTGGGCCCGCCCTGGTGGTTCCACGACAGCCCGGAGGGCATGCGCCGGTTCCGCGCGCGCGTGACCGAGACGGCGGGTTTCTTTAACACGGTCGGCTTCAACGACGACACCCGCGCTTTCCTCTCTATCCCTGCCCGCCATGACGTGGCGAGGCGGATGGACTGCGCGTGGCTGGCCCAGCTCGTCGCCGACCACCGGCTGAGCGAGGACGAGGCACACGAGATCGCGCGCGCGCTGGCCTATGATCTAGCAAAGGCGGCCTACCGGCTGTGACGGCGCGTCTTTCGCTCAGACAGTTGCCCGCACGGGCGAGCCGGATCGCCACGCCGGCTTATGACCGCGCCGCACTCGCGGAGGGCGTGGTCCATCTAGGCCTCGGCGCCTTCAGCCGGGCGCATCTGGCCGCCTATCTCGACGCCGTCGCCGCCACGGGAGACAGGCGTTGGGGCATCGTGGGTGTCTCGCTGCGGTCGGCTAGCGTGCGCGATCGGCTGGCGCCGCAGGACGGGCTTTACACGTTGCTGGTCCGGGATGGCGAGAGCGAGGATGCACGCGTTATCGGAACGCTACGGCGCATTCTCGTGGCACCGGAAGACCCCGAAGCGGTCGTCACCGCCATGGTCCAGCCGAGCGTCCATCTCGTCACGCTGACCGTCACGGAGAAGGGCTATGGCCTCAACCGGGCCGGCGGCGGCCTCGACCGCGGCAATGCCGGCATCGCTGCCGATCTCGCCGACCTTAGGACGCCGCGCACCGCGCCCGGCTTCATCGTCGCCGCGCTGGCGCGGCGGCGCGCGGCCGGCCTGCCGCCCTTCACCGCTGCGAGCTGCGACAATCTGCCCCACAATGGCGCTCTACTACGCGACGCCGTCCTCGCCATGGCGCGTGCGCATGACGGCGCACTGGCGGACTGGATCGCGCGCGAAGGCGCTTTCCCATCCTCGATGGTCGACCGGATCGTCCCCGCAACGCCGCCCGAACGCATCGACCGTTTCGCGGCCACTCATGGCCTATGCGACGCCGCATTGATCGAAACCGAGCCCTTCACCCAATGGGTACTGGAAGCGCGCTTCGCGGGCGTGATGCCGGACCTTGCGCGGGCGGGCGTGACGCTCACGCAGGCCGTTGCCCCCTGGGAAGAGGCGAAGCTGCGCCTGCTCAACGGCGCTCATTCGGCCATCGCCTATTTGGGTGGGCTGGCCGGCATCGCCCATGTCCATGCGTTCGTCGCCGATCCGCACCGCCGTGCCTTCATCACGCGCTTGTGGGAT
>DASRXY010000097.1:0-3832 GCA_035654035.1 Sphingobium sp.
GATATAGGCCTTGTCGAACTCCGCACCCTTGAGGGCCCGCAGCTCGTTGAGGTCGTCCTGCTGGTCCGCCGTGAGCGTCGCGCTGGGGGTGACGGCCGGTGTGGCAGCGGCCGCCGCCTTCTTGATCGTCTCGGTGGAGTCCTTGTGGGCGGTAATCATCATCCGCGCGAAATCCTTGACCTCGGCCGAGCTGGCGTTGGTCGCGGCCAGTTCGGCGGCGGCGATTTCATAGGCGTCGCTCCGCGCTGCCCGATCCACAAACTCCTGCGGTGAGGGAGTGGGCATCAGCGCCTGAGCGGCATTGCCCAGCATGTTGCCCGTCGCTTCCGTCGTGTTCGTGAGGGCGTTTTGGGTGGAATCGAAGGCATTATTCGTATCCTGCTGCGCTTCCTGGCTACAAGCCGCGAGGGCCAGCACCGCCAGGGCAGTGAAGGATTTCCAAGCATGTCTCATGGGCGTTCATCCCTGTTGCAAATGGACGGACGCACAACGGTTGACGGCGCGGATGTTTCCAATTTTCCGCAACAATCGTTTTTTTCGATGCCGCGTTTGCGGCGGATTTCAGGCCGGGACGCCGAACAGGTCGTGCGCGTCGGCGTCTTCGATGGTCACGGGGATGATGGCGCCGGGCGCGAGCGCCGGGTCCACATCGCGCAGATAGACATGACCGTCGATCTCCGGCGCATCGGCCTGCGAACGGCCCGTCGCCCCCACGCTGCCATCTTCGTCGGCCTCACCCATTTCGTCGATGATAACGGGGATGGTCCGGCCTATCTTGGTGGCGAGCTTGGCAGCGCTGATGGCTTCGCACTTGGCCATGATTCGCTGGAAGCGCTCTTCCTTGACCGCTTCGGGGACGGGATCAGGCAGGGCATTGGCCTGCGCGCCTTCGACCGGCTCGAACCGGAAGGCGCCCACGCGATCGAGCTCGGCCTCGTCCAGCCAGTCGAGCAGATACTGGAAATCCGCTTCCGTCTCGCCGGGAAAGCCGACGACGAAGCTGGAGCGGATGGCGATGTCCGGGCAGATCGCCCGCCACTGCTTCAGGCGCTCCAGCACCTTCGCCTCGTTGGCGGGGCGCTTCATGGCGCGCAGCACATTGGGTGCGGCATGCTGGAAGGGAATGTCGAGATAGGGCGTGAGCAATCCCTCCGCCATCAGCGGAATGACCGCGTCCACATGGGGGTAGGGATAGACATAATGCAGCCGCACCCAGGGCTGCTCACCCTGCGGCGTGCGCAACTGGCCCAGCGCGCGGGCGAGATCGGTCATGTGGGTGCGGATACTCTCGCCCTTCCACTGCCGTTCCTCGTGACGCACGTCCACGCCATAGGCCGAGGTATCCTGGCTGATGACGAGCAGTTCCTTCGTGCCGGCGTGCACCAGCTTTTCCGCTTCGCGCAGCACCGCGTCGATGCGACGGCTGGCAAGCTTCCCGCGCAGCGACGGGATGATGCAGAAGGCGCAGCTATGGTTGCAGCCTTCGCTGATCTTCACATAGCTGTAGTGGCGCGGCGTCAGCTTGAGCCCGCCCTCCGGCACCAGGTCCACGAAGGCATTGGGCACGGGCGGCACCGCCGCGTGCACGGCGTTCACCACATCCTCATATTGATGGGCACCGGTGACGGCGAGCACCTCGGGGAACCGGGCGCGGATCACATCGGCTTCCTTGCCCATGCAGCCGGTGACGATCACGCGGCCGTTTTCCGCGATGGCCTCGCCGATCGCCTCCAAGCTCTCTTCCTTGGCGCTGTCCAGGAAGCCGCAGGTGTTGACCAGCACCACGTCCGCGCCGTCATAGTCCGCGGAGAGCGCGTAGCCGTCGCTGCGAAGCTTGGTGAGAATGCGCTCGCTGTCCACCAGCGCCTTGGGGCAGCCGAGCGAAACCATGCCCACCTTGGGGGCGTCGGGGAACTTCAATGCCATGATCGCGCGCGCATATAGGGGCAAGCGGCGCAAATATCCAGCGCTTGCTGCTGGGGCAGGGCCGGGCGCGGCTCTTCCGGTCGTGTCGCCCGTGTAGGCGCCCCCATCCCGAGGTCTGATGGGCTGAAAATCGATCCCCCCGCATTGCAGAAGGCTCGTCACCTGGCGCAGGCCCGGGGGGCCATGGCAACGGCCCCTGACAGGCCCGCCCCCGGCCCGACTCGGCTCCAGAGATCGTGCCGCCCGCCGCTCAGGGTTTCTCCGGCAGAATCTCCACCACCAGGTCGCCGCCATAGAGCATCTGCGCTTCCTCGTCCCAGAAGCTGATCGCGCGTCCGGCGCGGTAGATGCGCACGCCCAGGCCCGGCGAGACGGCGGACAGCGGCTTGCCCACCTCCTCCGGAGCCACTGGCCGTTCGTTGAGGCGCACCTGCCCGCCTGTCGCAGCGAGATCGGCGATATAGTCGGCGATGTGCGAACCCTGGCAGGAGCCGGCGAGCAGCAGCCCCGCGAAGCTCGCCGGATTGATGACGGTGGTGGCGCCGGCCTGCCGGGCCAGATCCTCATTATCGGTGGCGCGTACCACGGTGCTGATCGGCACCTTGGCGGCCAGTGCGCGCGCCGTCAGGGTGATGAGGATGGAGGTGTCGTCACGCCCCGCCGAAACGATGACGGCCTGCGCCTTCTGCACGCGCACGTCGTTCAGCGTCTGGTCGCGCGTGGCGTCGCCCTTGAGCACATTGCAGCCGGCCGCCTCGGCCAGTGCAAGCGAGGCTTCGCTGCCGTCGATCACCACGATGCGCCGGCGGTCGATATTGCGCGCGATCAGTTCGCGCACCGCCTCCGATCCGCTGGTGCCGTAGCCGGCGACGATGATGTGGTCCTGAAGCGTCTTCTGGATGCGGGCCATGCGCCACCTGTGCCAACTGCTGCGGAGAACGAAATGATAGGCTGTTCCGAAGAACAGCAGCCACACGAAAATGCGGATGGGCGTGACGAAAAAGGTCTCGAACAGCCGCGTGGTCGTGCTCACCGGTACGATGTCGCCATAGCCGACCGTCGTCACCGTCACGGTGGTGAAATAGAGCACGTCGGTGAAGCTGATTTCACGGTCGAGTGTGTCGAGCAATCCGTCGCGCTCGATCCAGTGGACGATCAGCACGAGCGTCACCAGCAGCAGAATGATGCCCACGCGCCAGCCCAGGTCCGCCCAGATGGGCAGTCCGGAGCGCCGGCGCAGGAAGGCGATGGCCGGAGCGCGAGGATCGTCGCGGTGGAACATGCCGCGTCAGAGGTGCCAGCAGCCGGGCCGCCCGGCAAGGGAATTGGTGGGCGGGGCGGCGAACCCTGGCGTGGCCTTAAGACGAGGGCTCTCCGCCAAGTTCGCCTCCGATTGAATTCGCCCGCCGATCAAGCGCGAATCCGGCTTCCTGCGCAGGCAGAAGTCCAGGGCCCAGCCACCCCATCTTGCCGGCGGAGCGCTGACATGTCCCGCTTTCGCTTAGGCCCCGTTCTGCTGCCCCTCCAGCGCCGCTTCGAGATCGGCCAGCAGTTCATAATGGGTGAGGTCGAAATGCAGCGGCGTCACCGCGACATAGCCCTGTGCGCAGGCTTCCAGATCGCTGCCGCGCGGGGCCGAATCGCTGTGGTCGAGCCCGAACCAGAAATAGGGGTAGCCGCGCGGATCGACGCCCGGCACGATGCGGTTGCGTGCGACATCGTGAAAGCCCTGTCGCGCGACGCGGATGCCCTTTACCTGATCCGCCGGCAGGGCAGGGAAGTTGACGTTGATGAGCGTCTTGCTGCGCCCCGGCTGCGCGATGAGGGCGCGGATCACGCGTTCGCCCCAGCCGGCCGCCGCCTCGAAGGGGATCGCATCGCCCAGCCCCTCGCGCGCATAGACCTG
>DASRXY010000098.1:0-2683 GCA_035654035.1 Sphingobium sp.
CGCGCGGCTGGATGGGCTCGCGAATGTCGCGCTGGTCGAGCCGCTCGATTATCCTGATTTCGTGGCACTGCTCGATGCCTGTCATCTGGTGCTGACCGACAGCGGCGGCGTGCAGGAAGAGGCGCCTGCGCTGGGCAAGCCGGTGCTGGTGATGCGGGAGACGACCGAGCGGCCGGAAGGGGTGGCGGTGGGCACCGCGCGCCTCGTTGGCCCCGACGCGAGCCGGATCGTCGCCGAGACCGCGCGGCTGCTCGATGATCCGGCTGCACATGCCGTCATGGCGCGGGCGCACAGCCCTTATGGCGATGGGCAGGCAGCGGCGCGTATCGCGGCGGTTCTCGCCGGTGAAGCAGCGCAAATCCCCGTTGACGCCGCTGCCGCCGCTGCCCTAGGCGCGCGGCCATGATCGAGCGACCGACGCCGACGAAGGAAGCGGCGCGGCTGCGCCTCTACATCCTCAGCATCCTCATCGATCTTGCGATGCTGGGGCTCGGTTTCGCCTTGGCCAATCTCCTTGTGTTGGGCGCCATCGCCGGTGAACCGGGCAAGCCGCACGGGCTCGTCATGGCCGCCATGATCGCGCCGGTCTATGCGCTCATCGCCATCAATGGCGGTGCCTACGGCATCCGCATGATCGGCAATCGTCGGGCCAGTGCCGTCAGGGCGGTGTGGAGCCTGGCGCAGGCGGCGCTGCTGACGCTCATTATCGTCTATTTCGGCAAGATCGGCGAACAGCTTTCGCGCCTTACCTTCATGGTCGGCCTGCTGCTCTCTGGCGCGGGGCTCTATATCGCGCGTCTCTTGATGGAGCGGATCGCGCTGCGGCTGGTCGGCGAGGTGCCGCATGATACCGTGCTGCTGGTCGATGGTGTGGAGGTAGAGGCGCCGCGCGGCGCCCGGCGGCTGCGTGCCGCCGACCTCGGCGTCGATCCCGTTCGGCGCGACGCCGCCATGGCCGAGCGGCTGGCGCGCGGCGTGGACGGGGCCGAGCGCGTGGTAGTGGCTTGCCCGGCGGCGCGGATGAGCGACTGGCGTGTCGCCCTGGCGGCGCTCTCTGCCAAGGGTGAGATTCTGGTGCCGGAGCTGGACCGCTTCGCGCCCGCCAAGGTGAGCGCCTTCGCCGATCATCCCACGCTCGTGGTAGCGGGTGGGCCACTGCTGTTCCGCGACCGCATCGTCAAGCGTCTGCTCGATCTGGCCGTGGGGGTGGGCGCGGTGCTACTGCTCTCGCCCGTTTTGCTGGGCGCTGCCATCGCAGTGCGCCTGTCGGGGCCGGGGCCGATCCTGTTCCGTCAAGCACGCATCGGCAAGGACGCGCGGCCCTTCATGATCCTGAAGTTTCGCACGATGCACCTGGCGCAGACCGACCAGACCGCCGAGCGTCTGACGGAAAAGCACGACCCGCGCGTGACCCCGGTGGGAAGGTGGCTGCGGCGCACGAGCATCGATGAGCTTCCACAGCTTTTCAATGTCTTGCGCGGTGACATGAGCATCGTTGGTCCACGTCCGCATGCACCCGCCGCCAAAGCGGCAGATAGCCTCTATTGGGAAGTGGACGAGCGCTATTGGGCACGCCACTGCATCAAGCCGGGCATGACGGGCCTGGCCCAGGTGCGCGGTCATCGCGGGCCCACGGACAGCCATGAGGATCTCGTTAATCGCCTCCAATCGGATCTCGAATATGTCACTAACTGGTCGATCTGGCGCGACCTGCGCATCATCGTGGCGACTCTGGGGGTGCTGCGGCATGACAATGCGTTCTGAGCCGTTGGCATGATCGACGGCCTTCTCGTCGCGCTCATAGGCCTTAGCGTCATTCTGCTGATCTGGCCGTTCGCGCTCTATCCACTCATCCTGCGGCTGCTGCCTGCCCGCACCATCGCCGCCGAAACCGCCGCAGCGCCGCCTAGCGCTGCACTGCTCTTCTGCGCCTATGACGAGGCCGCCGCGCTGCCCGCGAAGATCGCCAATCTCCGCGCGCTCAAGGCCCGCCATCCCGGGCTAGAGATTCTTGCTTATGACGATGGATCGAGCGACGGTACGACCGCGCTGCTGGCGGAGGCGGGCGACCTGCTGATGCTGGTGCCCGGCGCAGGCCGCAGCGGCAAGGCGCACGGGATGAAGCGGCTGGCCGCGCTGGCCACGAGCGATATCCTCGTCTTCACCGACGCCAATGTGCTGCTGGCCGAGGATGCCATCGACCGCCTGCTGCCTTATTATGCCGACTCGCAGGTGGGTGGCGTGCTCGGCTCGCTGCGCTACATCGGCGGCGACAGCAGCGCGACAGCTTCGGTAGGCGGGCTCTACTGGCGGCTGGAGGAGCACCTCAAGGATCTGGAATCGCGCAGCGGCAATGTGATGGGGGCAGACGGCTCAATTTTCTCGGTCCGGCGTGCACTCTATCCCGATTTCCCCGACGACGTGCTCGACGATCTCACTGTCTCCATGGCGGTGGTGTTTGCGGGGCGCCGGCTTATCAAGGCGCGCGACGTGCTGGCTTATGAGCGGCTGGTGACCGAACGGCGCGACGAATATCGCCGCAAGATACGCATTGCCGCGCGCGCCTGGCATACCCATCGCCACTTACGGCCAGGGTTGCGGCGCATGCGCGGGATCGATCGGTTCAAATATGCGTCGCGCAAGCTGGTGCGCTGGTTCGGGGGGCTGTGGCTGATGCTGGGCG
>DASRXY010000099.1:0-9550 GCA_035654035.1 Sphingobium sp.
CTGTGACGCCGGCGCCCTCGCCGGGCGCAAAGCGATGGCGGCGGGCGCCTGGACCACGGGCGACAATAACGGCAGCACCGAAGACCAGGCCAAGAAGATGTTCGCGGCCAATTTCGCGCAGGGCCAATATGGCAGCGGCACGCTGATCCGCGCCTATGAGGAAAATGACGGCGTCGTCACCGGCTCCGCGACCGTCGCCGTGCCGATGACTGTCATGAAAGTCTTCGGCATGCAGGAACGCAGCGTGAGCGTGGACTGCACCGCCAAGATGGAAATTCCCAATACGGACGTGATGTTCGTGCTGGACGTCACCGGATCGATGAGCTCGGGCAACAAGATCGGCGGCCTGAAAAGCGCCGTCAAATGCTTCTACGAGGCGCTGGTGCGCGTGAACACCACGGAGGTGTGCGGCAACGATCCCTCCGCCACGACCGCCAATACCACCGCGCAGATCCGCCTGGGCTTCGTCCCCTATTCGGTGAACGTGAATGTCGGCAAGCTTCTACCCAACGATTTCCTGGCGGACCAGTGGACCTATGAATCGCGCAGCTATGGCTGGGACGGCGTCACCTACGACAGCGCCAACAGCTCGACCAACTGGACCTATGTGAGCGGCAGGGTCGTCACCGACAGCCGGTACGAAATTCCGGGGACGTCATGCCCGGCGAACACCACGTCATCGTCCGATGTGACGAGCCCAACCACGACGACGACAGCTCCCGACGGAACGATCACGAGCACGTACACCGTCACACGCACCACCAATGGCGTGGAGTACGAACTGACCGACAACGGCTCGCGATGGAGCCGGAAATATTACTGCCAGAAGAGCACGTACACCAACTATATGGAGAAGCAGGTCAACACGACCGTCAAGACGCCGCATTACGAATATACTTACGGACCGCGCACATTGAACGTCAGCGCGCTGAAGGCTGGCGGCAGTTCGTGGAACAACACCGTTCCGCTCGATGTGGGGACGGCCGGCGCCATCACGAATGTGCGCTGGGACGGCTGCATCGAAGAGCGCCACACCTACAAGAATACCGACGGCACGCCGGGCGATGAATGGTCGCCCGTGCCCGCTGAAGCGCTCGACATGGACATCGACCTCGTGCCGAGCGGCGCCACCCCCTACAACAGCTATTGGGGCCCGCTGCTCAATCGCGCGAGCTGGGCGCGCTATCAGTGGAACTACAGCAACTGCACCAATTCGGGGCGCACGGCGGCCACCGTCAAGACGAGCTGCAACGCCAGCAACGTCAGCGCGAGCTGCCCCACCGAAGCGCGCAAGCTCTCCGTCTACAATACGGCAGGGCCCCTTGAGAGCTACATCAATTCGCTGACCGTCGAGGGCAACACCTATCACGATATCGGCATGCTCTGGGGCGCGCGGCTGCTCTCGCCCACGGGCATCTTCGCCAGCGAAAACGCCTTCACGCCGGCCGGCCGCGCCATTCACCGCCACCTCATCTTCATGACGGACGGCGACACCAACACCAGCGGCACCGACTACAGCGCCTATGGCATGAACTATTACAGCCGCCGCCAATCCCAGACCAACCTGTCCGACACGCAGATGGACAATATGAACAACGCGCGCACAGCAGCCCTGTGCGCGGCGATCCGCAACAAGAACATCACGCTCTGGGTGATCTCATACGGCAGCGGCGTGGGCACCGCCACGGAAACGCGGCTCGAGGCCTGTGCCTCGCCGGGGCGCTACTACAAGGCATCGGATGGCGCCGCGCTCATCAGCCGCTTCCGCCAGATCGCCTCCGAAATCTCCGAGCTGAGGCTGACGCAGTGATCCTGCGCGCGCTCCGCATGGCACGCCTGCCCGGCGCGGCGCCGGCGTCCGCGACCTCGCTCGCGGGCGACGAGCGCGGCACGACGATCCTGGAGTTCGGGCTGATCGCCCCCTCGCTGGTGCTGATGCTGATGGGCGCGCTCGATATTGCGCACACGCTCTACATGCAGAGCGTATTGCAGGGCGCGGTGCAGAAGGCCGCACGCGACGGCACGCTGGAAACCTCCTCCGGCATCGACGACGAGGTGCGCTACAGCATCGACCAGGCCGTGCGCCGCCAGCTCAAGTTCCTGAACAAACGGGCGGAAATCGACATCAGCCGTCGCTTCTACCGCAGCTTCACCGAAGCGCAGGCGCAGGCGGCCGAGGAATTCACGGACACCAATGGCGACGGCATCTGCAACGCTGGCGAGCCCTTCGACGACCGCAACAACAACGGCGTGCGCGATACGGACGGTGCGGACTCGGTGGACAATGCCGGCGCGCGCGACAATGTCGTCTATACCGTCACGGTCCAATATGCGCGGATGTTCCCGCTTGACCGGCTGCTCGGCGGCAATGGCACGACCAAGATGACGGCGCGCACCGTGCTCGCCAACCAACCCTTTGGCGCGCAGCAGAAATATGACGCGCCGACCGTGGGGCACTGCACATGATCCGCCGGCTCACGGCCCTGCTCCGCCGCCTGCGTCGCGACACCAGCGGCGTGGCCGTCATCGAATATGCGTTCACCGCGCCGATCTTCCTGACGCTGTTCCTCAGCGGCGCGGAAATCACCAACTTCACCATCGCCAAGCTACGCGTGGGCCAACTCGCCCTGCATGTGGCGGACAACGGCTCGCGCATCGGCTCGGACAGCATCCTGGCGCTCAAGCAGATCAGCGAGGCGCAGATCAACGACCTGCTGATCGGCGCCAGTCTCCAGGCCGGCTCGCTGGACCTCAAGACCCACGGCCGCGTGATCCTCTACAGCCTGGAACCCATGGCGAGCCCGAACCAGTCCAAATTCTACGTTCATTGGCGGCGCTGCTTCGGCGACCGCGCCTATGACGGCAGCTATCCCCAGGGCCAGACGAACCTCACCGCCATCGGCCCCGCCGGCAAGCAGGTGGACGCCGTGCCGCCGGGCGGCGGGGTCATGTATGTCGAGGTGGAATATGAGTATAAGCCACTCATCTCCGCACGGCTGGTGCCCACGCGCGTGATGCGCGACACCGCCGCCATGGTGGTGCGCGACGAGCGCGACTTCAATGGCGGAGTCGGCGGGAGCGGCATCTACAATAATGAGGGCGTGACAGCATCGACCTGCTGACGGGGCGGGTTGCGGATGTGGCGACGGGTGAACGGGGGTTGAGGCGCACGGCGTTGTCTGTGGCTGTGAGTTGGGTCACTGCTGATTGAGCGAGCCGGTTGGCGAGCCTCCTCTTGTGCGGGCCGTCTGGAGCCCACGCCTTTTGGCCCGATCCTTCGATCCCCCGAGGTCGAGGTCTCAAATGACTGTCCCGTCATTTCCGCGAAAGCGGCGCCGGCAGTTCGCCGCGAGTAATCTTGTTCACAGCCGGAGTCCCGCTTTCGCGGGAATGACGGATGGCAGTGGCCGATGCTTTAGTCGGACTACTGGCCCCCGGCTTTGGTGGCAGTGCTGCGTCTCTTCCCATCCCCGGCAGGAGTACAAGGAGAGCGCTTGGGGGGAGTGTTGGAGGGGAGCGCTGGGGAGCGGCTAAGAGAGCGCTGGAGACAGAGCGCTATGAAGTGGCTGACTTTCAAGGGTTCTAATCGGGCAAACGCATTGCCGCAGCGCCCCATCGGAGGCGATCCGTCCGGTCCGCTCCGACGCCTGCCTGGCGCTCGCCAGCCTCTGCGCGCGGCGGGAAGCGCCCGCCTGACGGCACGCCCCTGTCCGTTCACGCGCATTCAACCGGAAGACGACGGAGGCGGCCACGGCGGGCCGCCATCCGTATTCCTTCCGCGCGGGGCTCAGCCCTTGTAGCAGACCTTCTTGACCGCTGCGACGACGCGCGGGGCATCGATCAGTGCCGCCTTCTCCAGATTGGCGGCATAAGGCAGCGGCACGTCCTCGTTGGTGACGCGCAGCACCGGGGCGTCGAGATCATCGAAGCCCTGCTCCATACACACGGCCATGATCTCGCTGGCGATGGAGCAAACCGGCCAGCCCTCTTCCACCACGACCACGCGGTTGGTCTTGGCGAGGCTTGCCAGCACGGTGGCGGTGTCGAGCGGGCGCAGCGTGCGCAGGTCGATGACTTCCGCGTCGATGCCCTCGGCCGCCAGCGTCTCGGCCGCCTCCAGGGCAATGCCAACGCCGATGGAGTAGCTGACCACCGTCACGTCCTTGCCCGGACGGACGATGCGCGCCTTGCCGATCGGCAACACATAATCCTCGACCTCCGGCACCTCGAAGCTGCGGCCATAGACCAGCTCGTTCTCGAGGAAGACCACCGGGTCCGTGCTGCGGATCGCGGCCTTGAGCAGGCCCTTGCAATCCGCCGCATCATAGGGCGCGATCACGACCAGGCCGGGTACGGACGCATACCAGGGCCCGTAATTCTGGCTGTGCTGCGCGGCCACGCGGCTCGCAGCACCATTGGGCCCGCGGAACACGATGGGGCACCGCATCTGCCCACCGGACATATAGTTGGTCTTGGCGGCCGAGTTGATGATCTGGTCCATCGCCTGCATGGCGAAGTTGAAAGTCATGAACTCGATGACCGGCCGCAGCCCGCCCATGGCCGCGCCGGCGCCCAGGCCCGCGAAGCCATGCTCGGTGATCGGCGTATCGACGACGCGCTTGGCGCCGAACTCGTCGAGCAAACCCTGCGTCACCTTGTAGGCGCCCTGATATTCGGCGACTTCCTCGCCCATCACGAACACGCGCGGATCGCGGCGCATTTCCTCGGCCATGGCATCGCGCAGCGCCTCGCGCACGGTCATCTTGCGCATGGTCGTCCCGGCCGGAAGGTCCGGGTCCGCCGCCGGCGCAGGCTTGGGCGCAGCCTTGGCCATCTCGGCGGCCGGTGCGGGCGCGGCTTGCGCCGCCGGCGCCTCCGCCTCCACGAGAGACGCGGCCTTGGCCGGCACCTCGGTCGCCTCGCCCTCGCCCGAAAGCAGCGCAATCACAGTGCCGACCTTCACATTGTCCGTGCCCTCGGCGATCAGGATCTTCTCGATCGTGCCCTCGTCGACGGCCTCGAACTCCATGGTCGCCTTGTCGGTCTCGATCTCGGCCATGATGTCGCCGGCCTTGACCTCGTCGCCCTCCTTCACCAGCCACTTGGCCAGCGTGCCTTCCTCCATCGTCGGAGAAAGGGCAGGCATCTTGATTTCGAGACCCATCAGTAACGCTCCACCAGCACGTCGGTATACAGCTCGGCCATATCGGGTTCTGGCGAGCTTTCGGCAAAGTCGGCCGCTTCGGCCACGATCTTGCGGATCTGGCTGTCGATGCCCTTGAGCTCATCTTCGCTCACGCCGGCATCGAGCAGCACCTTCTTCACGCCCTCAATGGGGTCGCTCTTGTTGCGCACCGCCTGCACCTCGTCGCGCGAGCGATATTTGGCAGGGTCTGACATGGAATGGCCGCGATAGCGATAGGTCTTCATCTCCAGGAGAATGGGCCCCTTGCCGGCGCGCACCCATTTGAGCGCTTCCTCGGTGGCGCCGCGCACGGCCTGCACGTCCATGCCATCGACCTGAAGGCCGGCGATGCGGAAGCTCTCGCCGCGCCGGTAGAGCTGCCCCTCGGCGGAAGAGCGGCTGACCGACGTACCCATGGCATATTGGTTGTTCTCGATCACATAGATGATCGGGAGCTTCCACAGCTCCGCCATGTTGAAGCTCTCATAGACCTGGCCCTGATTGGCCGCGCCGTCGCCGAAATAGGCGACGCACACGCCGCCATCCTCGTTATATTTGTGGCTGAAGGCCAGGCCCGTGCCGAGCGAGACCTGCGCGCCGACGATGCCGTGGCCGCCGAAGAACTTATGCTCGACGCTGAACATGTGCATCGAGCCGCCCTTGCCGCGCGAAATGCCAGCTTCGCGGCCGGTCAGCTCAGCCATGATGATCTTGGGATCGATGCCATAAGCCAGCATGTGACCATGGTCGCGATAGCCGGTGATGACGCTGTCCTTGCCGGGCGTCAGCGCCGACTGGATACCCACGGCCACGGCTTCCTGGCCGATGTAGAGATGGCAGAAACCGCCGATCAGGCCCAGACCGTAGAGCTGCCCGGCGCGCTCCTCGAAGCGGCGGATAAGCGTC
The DNA here is from genome assembly GCA_035654035.1 of Sphingobium sp. GTDB lineage: Bacteria > Pseudomonadota > Alphaproteobacteria > Sphingomonadales > Sphingomonadaceae > Sphingobium. The sequence continues at coordinate 6,092 of DASRXY010000099.1, forward strand.
ATCTGGCGATAGAATTCCAGCAGCTCCTCCCGGCTGGCCGGATAAGGCTTCGGCTCGGCCGGGCGCTCGCGATTGTGATCGGCCGGCGCGGGGGCGGCGGGCGACTTTGCTGCTCTGGTCGGGCGGCTGGAGGCTGACTTAGCCAATGCGGACGTCCTTCTCATGCGGGGAATTGGCCCACTGCTATAGCCTTGGCCCAAACGCAAGCGCAACGGCCTGAATGGGAGAAATTCCGCGGAAACCGGACTTGCCGCCCCAAGTGACGCGCAAGCGCCACGGCCCGACGCTGCTATTGGGGCAGCACCACCTCGTCGGGATGCGTGACGCCGAGTCCCTTGCGGACCAGCTCATCCGCCATATCCGGATCGACCCGGTCCGGGTCCAGCAGCTTCACCCGGTTGGCGATGGCGGCTTCATGCTTCTTGAGCTGCGCCAGCTCGGCCCGGCGCTGCTGGAGCTTGCTGGAATAGTCGCCCCAGGCGAGAATGCCGCTCGGCCCGAAAATGGCATAGCCCATGAACAGGGCGAGCAGCATGATCGCGATGGCCGGCCAGAGGGCCGAGCCAAATAAATATCTGAGTTTCGCGAGCTGCGCCATGGATCCTAGGAATCACGGCGACTCGCGCTTTGCAAGGGGATTTTCGCGCCTCTGCGACGAACCGACTCACTTGCGGGTCGCAGGATGCGCGAAAGCCTCAGTCGAAGATGGCGGCGCCGGCATAACGGGCGCGATCGCCCAGCTCCTCCTCGATACGGATGAGCTGGTTATACTTGGCGAGCCGGTCCGAACGGGCGAGGCTTCCGGTCTTGATCTGCCCGCAATTGGTGGCGACGGCGAGGTCTGCGATCGTCGCGTCCTCCGTCTCGCCCGAGCGGTGCGACATGACGCTGGTGTAACGCGCGCGGTGCGCCATATCGACGGCGTCCAGCGTCTCGGTGAGCGTGCCGATCTGGTTGACCTTCACCAGCAGCGAATTGGCGAGGCCCTCCTTGATACCCATGGCCAGCCGCTTGGGATTGGTCACGAACAGGTCGTCGCCCACGAGCTGGCACTTGTCGCCTATCCTCTGCGTGAGGATCTTCCAGCCCTCGAAATCGTCCTCGGCCATGCCGTCCTCGATCGACTTGATGGGGTACCGCGCCACGAGATCGGCGAGATAATCCGCGAATTCGGCCGAAGAGAGCGTCTTGCCCTCGCCCGCGATCACATAGTTGCCGTTCTTGAAGAATTCGGTGGAGGCACAGTCCAGCGCCAGCATCACATTCTCGCCGGGTCGGTAGCCGGCCTTCTCGATGCTCTGCATGATGAAATCGAGCGCCTCGGTGGTGCTGGCGATGTTCGGCGCGAAACCGCCCTCATCGCCCACGCCGGTCGCCAGGCCCTTCTCGTGCAGGCCCTTCTTGAGCGTATGGAAGATCTCGGAACCGATCTGCACGGCATGGGCGATGCTCTCCGCGCCCACGGGCATAATCATGAATTCCTGGAAATCGATAGGGTTATCGGCATGTTCGCCGCCGTTGATGATATTCATCATCGGCACCGGCAGGACATGCGCGCTGACGCCGCCCACATAGCGGTAGAGCGGCAGGCCGCGCGCATCCGCCGCTGCCTTGGCGACCGCGAGGGAAACGCCCAGGATTGCATTGGCGCCCAGCCGGCTCTTGTTCTCCGTGCCGTCGAGCGCGATCATCGCGGCATCGACATCGCCCTGGTCCTCGGCATCCATGCCGATGACCGCCGCGCCGATCTCGTTATTCACCGAGGCGACCGCACCCAGCACGCCCTTGCCGAGATAGACGGCCTTATCGCCATCGCGCTTCTCCACTGCCTCATAGGCGCCCGTCGAGGCGCCGGAGGGCACAGCCGCGCGGCCGAAACTGCCATCCTCCAGCAGCACGTCCACCTCCACGGTCGGGTTGCCGCGGCTGTCGAGGATCTGGCGGGCGTGGATGTCGAGAATCTCGGTCATGGCGGTCGATCTCCCAGGAAGCGCGCGCCGGCGCGCGCGATATGTGCGCAGGCGCTTAGCCCTGCTCATCGGTCAAGGCAATTGCATAGGCACCCCCGCACGTTGGGAGCCATTGCCGCACTCCGGCGTTGCGAATCAGGCGGCGGCCGAATTCGGCCATGCAGACACTGTAAAAGAGTGCGCGTCTCGCTATACTCGGGAACAAAAGGCGCCACTCGCAACGAAAGGAACGGCCATGGTCAAGAAGAAGAGCGCGGACGAAACGGCGACGGCAGCTGGCACGGACAATGGCGGCCTCGCCACGGGCAATGCGTCGGAAAATGCCGGCGCGAGCGCGCGTGCAGATTGGCGCGAACAGGCCAGCGAATTCGGCAAGCAGGCGAAGGATGCCGCGCACAATGCCGCCGCCAGTGCCAAGAACACCACCGGCGAAGCGCTCCACGGCCTCTCGAAGCTGATCGCCGACACGGCGCAGACCGTCGACAGCAAGCTGGGCCCGCAATATGGCGACTATGCCCGCAAGGCCGCCGAGGCCGTCTCCGGCGCGGCCAAGTCGCTTGACGAGAAGGATGTCGACCAGCTCGCCGAGGATGCCCGCAATTTCGTGCGCAAGAGCCCGGCCGTGGCGATTGGCGCGGCCGCCATCGTGGGCTTCGTGCTGATGCGGATGATGCGCGGATCGAACGACGAAGCCTGAGCGGCTTCGGACAGGCAGGGACGAGGCAAACGAACGGACGACGCAGGGAATGGACGAGGATGAAGCGGGCGCAGCCTATGCGCGTCAGGAGCCGCCCGGCGGGGACGAGACGATCCATGCGAGCGTCCAGCGACTGATCGCCTCCGGCAAGGATCTTGCCCATGCCGAACTGGCCTGGGCCAAGCTCAAGGGGCGCAGCCTTGCCGCCATCCTGCGCCGCGCGCTGCTGTTCGGCCTGCTTGCCGTTGTCGGGCTGATGGTAGGGCTTTCGCTCTCGCTGGTCGCCGGCATCGTGGCGCTTGCCCCGCATGTGGGCCTGCTCCCGGCGACGTTGATCGTCATTGCAGTGGCGTTCGGCATGGCCCTGATCTTCGGCCTGCTGGCGCGTCACGCCTTGCGCCGGCTCATGGGAGCGGACCCATCATGAGTGGGACTCAAAGCGAGCGCGACATTGCCCTGGCCCGCGAGCGAGCGGACCTGGCCCGGCTGCGCTTCGGCAATGCCGCGCAGGACCTGATCGGCGCCTTCTCGCCGGACCGGCTGAAGGCGCGCACCATCGAAGCGGCGAGCCAGCAATTCCACAATGCCCGACACGATCTGATGCGGCGCGTGCGTCACTGGCCACTCGCCTTCGCCGGCGGCGCCCTCGTGGTCGGCGCGCTGATCTTCTGGCGGCCCGGCCGCAAGGCCGCGCGCCTCGCCATGCGCGTCGGCAGCATCGCCTGGGCCACACGCAATATCTGGAGACCGAGACCATGAGCAAGACAGACCCCGAAACCGACGACACGAGCG
>DASRXY010000100.1:0-8487 GCA_035654035.1 Sphingobium sp.
CGGAGCTGGACGCCCTCGCCGCCCCACTTTCCCCCGCGCGGGCAGGCCACCGGCTGGAAGGGCATGCGATCCTCCGCGCGCTGACGGCCCTCGATGGACCGCTGCAACGCCTCGCGGCAGCACGAATGGGACCGCGGGCCCGCGCTGTCCGCGCGCTCTTCTTCAACAAGTCCGATGACGCCAATTGGGCGCTGGGTTGGCATCAGGACCGGACCATTGCCGTCCAGGCGCAACATGATGTGGCTGGCTTCGGTCCTTGGACAGTCAAGGCCGGCACTCCCCATGTTGCGCCACCCTTCGCCTTGCTGGCCGGCATGTTGACCATGCGCGTGCATTTGGACGTCGTGCCGGCGGACAATGCACCACTACTCGTTGCCCCCGGCTCTCACCGACTTGGGCTCGTACCCGAGACGGAGATCGCGGCGGCCGTCGCCCACTGCGGTACATCCGCCTGCCTGGCGGCGCGCGGCGACGTGTGGCTCTACGCGACGCCCATTCTTCATGCCTCGGAGCGGGCGCAGCCGGGTGGGAGCCGACGCGTCCTCCAGCTCGATTTCGCGACGGAACCACTGCCTCCACCGCTCTCTTGGCGCGGTGTCTGAACCGGCCGCTTAGGCCAACAGCGCCGCGCAGTGGGCTAGGTCTTCCGGTGTATCGATATCGATGAGGCTCTCGGCGGTTGCAGGGGCGATGAGGGCATCGGCGGCGAGGCTGCGGGCGCCACTGTCGCCGCTCAGGGCTTCGAGCAGAGGGAAGCAGGCCGGTGGAAACAGCGCAGGGGGCTGCGGCGGCCCGTCCGGGGGACGACTGAAGACAGGGCGGGCGGGATGGAAGAGTGCCAGCAGCTGAACGAGATGGTCCGCCGTTACGAGGGGCATATCTCCGAGCAGGATCATCAGCCCACCAGCGTTCTCCGCGCATGCGTGATGGGCGGCGAGGCGGAGCGACGCGGCTAGGCCCTCGCCGGCGTCTGCATTGATGAGATGATCGTAGCCGGCCGGCAGCAGCGATGGCGCCAGATCGCACCCTGCGACAAGAATGTGCTGCGCGGCCGGAACGGCGCGGCCGGCCGCCGCAACCCAATGCAACAGCGGCCGCCCCGCGAGCGGCACCGCGCGCTTGTCCGCCATGCCGAAGCGTCGCGACTCGCCCGCAGCCAATAGCGCCACGAGAAGGCGCTCAGGCGGGGGCACGCAGCGCCTTGACCATGCCGGCCGCAATGGAAAGCGCGATTTCCTGCGGTCCGCGTGCGCCTAGCGCCAGTCCCGCCGGCCCATCAATGCGCGCCAGGTCCTCCGCCTCGATGCCGAGCGCGCCCAGCCGCTCCAGCCGCCGCACCTGATTGGCGCGCGACCCCAGCGCACCGACATAGCCGGTTGGCCGAGCCAGCGCGGCGGCGAGGGCCGGATCGTCGATCTTGATGTCGTGGCTGAGCGTCACCACCGCGCAGGCGCGATTGGGTGCGAAGGCCGCCACGGCCTCATCCGGCCAGGCATCGCTCAGCGCCACGCCGGGGAAGCGCTCGGCCGAGAGGAAGCGCGCCCGCGGATCGTTGACAGTGACAGCGAAGCCCACCGTCCCGGCCAGGACCGCAAGCGACTGCGCGATCTGCACCGCGCCCACGATGAGCAGCCGCCGCGCGGGTTCATAGACATTGACGAACTGCCCCGCGATCTCGCCACGCACAGTGAGACCCGTCTCCAGATCGGTCGAAAGCGCGATGGACTCGCCGACAGCATGGGCGCGCGCAATGGCCTCGAACAGGTCGAGCGCGAAGCCGTGCGGGCCGACGGGCTGAACGAGCACGCCGATCTGCCCGCCGCATGGCAGGCTGGGTTCCCAAGGTCCAGCATCGTCCGTCCCGAAATGGTGGAGGGAGGCCGGTGCACCCTCGATCACGCGCTCCGCGGCGGCGAACACCTCATATTCGACGCAGCCGCCCGAGATGGAGCCGGCAAAACGCCCGTCGCGCGCCACGAGCATGTGCCCGCCGCGCTGACGGGGCGCCGACCCCCAGCTTTCGATGACCGTCGCGAGCGCCATACGCTGCCCGGCCCAGCGCCGAGCGGCACAGACGATGTCATCGATGTCGCTCACAGCCTCGCCCCAATAGCAACCGCCCTCTCAGCGGATCGTCCACGCATTTGCAACACGCCTCCCCACTCCTCTCCTATTGCCGCGCGCGGACGTTGACAACGAAGCGCGGTCATCGGCATGGTCGTCGCAGGCGCCGCGAGGGCGCGGCAAGGAGAATGCGCATGCCCACGGCCCTGTCCATCAACGGCGAGACCCGCACGGTCGATGTCGATCCAGACAAGCCGCTGCTCTGGGCACTGCGCGAAGACCTCAAGATGCCAGGCACCAAATTCGGCTGCGGCATGGGCCTGTGCGGCGCCTGTACCGTGCACATCAACGGCGCCGCAGCGCGGAGCTGCATCACACCGATCCGCCAGGCAGCCGGCAAGGCCATTACCACCATCGAGCACATCGCCACCACGCCGGAGGGCAAGAAGGTGAGCGACGCATGGGTGGAACTGGACGTGCCGCAATGCGGCTATTGCCAGGGCGGCCAGATCATGAGCGCCACTGCGCTGCTCAAGAAGACACCCAAGCCCACAGCCGAACAGATCGACCAGGCCATGAGCGGCAACATCTGCCGCTGCGCCACTTATCTGCGCATCCGCGCGGCGATCCGCAAAGCCGCAGGCCTGCCCGAGGGAGAGGTGGCATGACCGCATCCGCCACGCTCGACCGCCGCACGATCCTCAAGGCCTCGCTGGTCGGCGGCGCGGCACTGATGTTCGACGCCGAAATCGCGATGGCCGCGTCCGCACCGGGCAAGCCGGCGCGCGTGCTCAACGCGTTCGTGCGCATCAATGCGGACAACAGCGTCGTCATCGGCGCCAAGAACCCGGAAGTGGGCCAAGGCGTGCGCGTGACGCTGCCCATGCTGATTGCCGAGGAACTGGACGTCGACTGGGCGCAGGTCGTCATCGAGCAGACACTCGTCAACGAGAAGCTCTACGGCCAGCAGGCAGCAGTCGGCAGCACCGCCGTGCCCACCAATTTCCTGCCGCTGCGCCAGGCTGGGGCGGCCGCCCGCGCGATGCTGGTGAGCGCCGCTGCGGCGCGCTGGGGAGTAGAGGCGTCCAGCCTCACCACCGGCGGCGGCAAGGTGATACACGCCGCCAGCAAGCGCTCGGTTCTTTATGCCGATCTCGCTGCCGACGCCGCCAGTCAGCCGGTTCCGGACCTCAAGACCGTGCCGCTCAAGGACCCCGCGCAGTTCAAGATCATCGGCAAGTCGGTAGGCCATGTGGACACGCCCAAGATCGTGGCGGGCGAACCGATCTTCAGCATCGATGTCGACCAACCCGGTATGGTCTATGCGGCAGTGGAGATGTGCCCGGCAATCGGTGGCACGGTCGCCAGCTTCGATGCGGCGAAAGCGAAGGCCATGCCCGGCGTCATCGAAGTGGCGGCGGTAAACACCGGCATTAACGCGGACGGACCGGCCGACGCGGTCGCGATCGTGGCGACGAGTTGGTGGCTTGCCGACAAAGCGCGCGCCGCACTGAACGTACGCTGGTCGGCGGCGGAGCAGGAGAAAATCTCCAGCGCCTCGCTGGAGGCGGCCGCACAGGCAGCACTTGCGCATGCGCCGGCCCATGCGGTCACGAAGAAGGGCGATGTCGACGCGGCGCTGGCCGGCGCCGCCAAGCTGGTGAAAGCGCGTTACAGCTACCCCTATCTCAGCCACGCCACGCTGGAGCCGCAGAACTGCACGGCGCTGTTCAAGGACGGCAAGGTGGAGATCTGGTCGCCCAGCCAGTGGCCGGGCCTGGGCCTCAACATGGTCACCCGCGCGCTGGGCGTAAAGGCAGAGGACGTGACGCTGCATATGCTACGCGGCGGCGGCGGCTTCGGACGGCGGCTCACCAATGATTTCATGGTGCTGGCGGCGCAAGTGGCCAGGGCGGTGCCTGGCCGGCCAGTCAAGCTGATCTACAGCCGCACCGACGATCTCCAGCATGATTATTATCGCGCGATCGGCTGGCACGATTTCGCCGCCGGGCTCGATGCACAGGGCCGGATCGTCGCCTTCCGCGATCATTATGTAACCTCCGGCGCCAATGGCCGGGCCTCCACGGCGGCCGATCTGCCGGCGGCGGAGTTTCCGGTGCAGTTCGTCGAACATGCCCTGCTCGGCGCCACCTATATCGAGAGCAACCTGCCGACGAGTTGGATGCGCGCGCCGGGTTCCAACGCCTTTGGCTTCGTCTTCCAGGGCTTTCTGGATGAGGTAGCACTCGCGGCCGGAATTGACCTGCCGGAGCTGATGCGCCGCACATTGGGCGAGGACCGGGTGATACCCGGCGCCGGTGGGTTCATGTCGCCTCCCTTCAACACCGGACGCGCGCGCGGCGTGATCGACAAGGTGTGCGCCATGGCGAACTGGCAGGGCGGCAAGGGCTCGACACCCGGCAAGGGGCGCGGCTTCGCCTTCTACTTCAGCCACCAAGGCTATTTCGCCGAGATCGCGGACGTCACCGTGGCAGGCTCGGAAGGGGCCTGGGGCAAAATCGCCGTGGACAAGGTCTATATCGCGGCGGATGTGGGCAGCCCCATCGTCAATCCCATCAACGCGCTCCATCAGGTGCAGGGCGCGTGCATCGACGGGCTGGGTCAGGCGCTCTCGGGCCTTTCCCTCACCGTGGATAAGGGGGCCGTGACAGCGACCAATTTCCACCAGTATCCGCTGTTGCGCATCGACCTCGCCCCGCGTGACGTGATGGTGGAGTTCCTCCAGACCGACAATCCACCCACGGGTCTTGGCGAACCCTCGCTGCCACCCATCATCCCGGCGATCGGCAACGCCATCTTCGCCGCGACAGGCCAGCGGCTGCGCACAACGCCGTTCAAGCTGGCATAAGGCGGGCGGCATCCCCGGGGCTCAGTGCTCTTGTGCAGGCGTAAGCACGGGGCCAGCCGCCGTGTATAGCTGCCTTGGGCGTCCGAACGTGCGAGAGTCCAAAAATAGATTCGACTAAGCCCCCGGTGGGGACTGGAATTGTCCTCTCAGCTCGCGAAAGTGACCAGTGCTACCAGTAGTCCCGGGGCGGCTGGGGGTTGGCTTCCCCCACTTTCGCGGGAATGACGGGCAATACGGCAAAGGTCGCAATCCTTTGCCGCGCAGGGGAGCATGGCTTGAGAATGCGCACACTGGTATAAGCTACGCCAGCACGGAGCGGCCCGCCGCGGAGCGATCCGTCAATGTTCCATCTGCTCGGCGGATCATGGAGGACAGCATGCCAGAAACGCCATCGGTCGGTGCCTTCGCCATCGTGCCGAGCAACCACCTGCCTGCGGCAATCCCCTTCTGGGAACGGCTCGGCTTCGCCCGGACGGGCGGGGACGTCAATTATGTCATCATGACCGGCTGGGGCTGCGAGGTGCATCTCACGCAGGCCGGGACGGGGCCATGGCGCGTTCCGGCGGAGCATAATCCGTTCGGCGTATTCATCCGTACACCCGACGTCGATGCCATCGCCGCGCGGGTGGACGATCTCATCATTCGCCCTGGCGGCATCCTGCGGCACCGCGAATGGGGCCTTTACGAGGTAGGGATCGCGGGGCCGGACGGGCTTCTCGTACGCATTGGCTGGCCTTCGCATCTCATGCGCTGACTTTACATGGGCCGTCCGGGATCGCACCCACTCAAGTCCGGTAGGGCCGTTGAATATGCCCCATACCACTCCAAACTGGGGTGTTCGGCTGGCGGTGAGAGCGAGTGGATCATGCCACGGGCCCAGATGCGCCTAAGCGCTGGCCGCGCTGCAACGGTTGCCACTGGAACGCGAATCACCCGTTCGCGGTAGGTCCGCCTCGCTGGGCGAACCAGGCGCCAACCATGGCGCCGGCAAGCTTGAGGGCAGCCGTCAGCAGCGCCGCCGGCTCCAGCATGCCCCGGAAAGCGACCATGCCCCAATCAACGAGCATGTAGAAAACGAACACAGCCACGCCGAAAGCCCAGGCGTTGCGATCCCGCCGCCGCCGCGAGAAGAGCCAGACGAACAGCGCGAGGAGAAGAGGCCCACACAGGCGCGTCGTCAGCGTGGCAACGGTAATCACGGCGGGATCACTGGGTGAGAGCGGCTGAGGCGGCTGCGTCCACAGGCTCCACAGCGTCACACCGACAAACGCACAGGCGAGATCGAGCAGCATAACGAGCAGCGCGACGCCAAGCGCCTTCAGAAAATCGACGGGCAGCATTGGTCTTCCCTCCCTTGCCCGCGCCACGGCCGCCCCCCGGCCAGCCCTTACGGACGCGCCGGCACAACCTGCCGCACTGTTCGCTATTGGTCGAGCAGCAAATGCGGCCTCGCTGGAGCGCGGGAAAACATATGCTGGGAGCGCATTACGACGCGAGTCCCCCCGTCAGCGCACCGGGGTCGGCAGCCTCATGCCCGGATCAGTCGCTTCGTCGTTCAGAAGGGCAGCCAGCGCCGCTTTTCAGTGAAGTTCATATAGCCGATATTGGCGCCCAGCCGCATGCCCACACCCATACGGATGGGAATGAGCACCACCTGACCCCAGCGCAGATAGCTCGCGTTGAAGCCACCAACGAAATAGGCCGCGCCCTCGCCAGCGGGGTAGCGATGATAGAGGTCCTGGCTGTCGTAGAGATTATAGACGAGCACGAAGGTCTTCCCGGCATTGCCGCCAAGATCGAAGCCCAACGAAGGCCCGGTCCAATAAACGTCCCTCTGCCCCTCGATCTTGTGGAACATCGTGCCCGAGCCGTAGCGCAGACCAATGCCGATGGCGCCGGAGACCTCGCGCCCGGTGATGTAGGCGACGGGCTCGCCCTGCTCCTTGAGCGTGCGCTCGATGATTTCGGCGAGGCCCTGTGCGCCCTTGCCGAACACGCCTTCCGCCGCACCGATGAGATCGTCCTGCTGGTAGGTCGGGCCGCTCGCTGCCTGGGGGACGCCGCTAGCGGGCGCCACCGGGGCGGCTGGGGCCACCGGCGTCGCCGGCACGCTCTCGGCCGGCAGCGGCCGGGGGGGCGGCGGCGGAGCAGGCGACAGCAGCGGATCGCTCGCCGGCGGTGAACCGGCAATGGCGGCATCGCTAGCCGGCGCGCCGGGCGCCAGATCAGCGTCGATCACGGTGTTAGGATCGACGGCCTGGACCTGAGCGAGCGCAGGCGAGAGCAACAGGCCGATCGCCGCCGCGGCAAGAGCGAAATGCCTGGCGTTGGGGCGGCGCGTCCGCCGGTCATTGTGCGTCATGCCTGTCTCCGACCTGCTTTTTTCGTGGCGACCCGGCGCGCGCGCGTCGGTCCATTTAACGGCGGACTATCGGGTTATTGCGATGAGCCGACAATGAACGAACGGCGAGTCGAATCGATTATGCGTCAGACCGAGTCGGCTTTACCGCCCTCGGCGGGAGAATTGAGCGCATTGATCGCGGCGTGGACCTGTGCCTGCGCCTCCGCGCGCGGCAGGCCGGGCGGCACGGGGGCGCCGACGCGGTAGGTGATGATGCCGGAGCGCTTGATAAACCCGTTGCGCGGAGCCAGCCGGCCGCTGTCCACCGCAATGGGAACGACCGGCACGCCGAGCACGGCATAGAGGCCCGCGAACCCCGCCTTGAGCGGCGGCGCCTTACCATGCGCCACGCGCGTCCCTTCCGGGAAGAAGACGACCGTCCGGCCCGCTTCCATGGCCGCCAAAGCCGCCGCGCGCACCGCGCGCAACGCGCTGGCGCCGGCCTTGCGGTCCACAGGAATAAGCCCATAACGCCGCGCGACTTCCCCCCAGAGAGGGATCTCCACCAGCTCGCGCTTGGCGGCGACGACCGGGGCGCCGAACAAGCGGATCACGTCCAGCGTCTCGAACATGGATTCATGCTTCATCACGATGAACCGGGCGTCATGCGGCACCGCCCCCTCCACCACCACGCGCTGGCCCAGCACCGCGCGGGCCAGCAGCCAGTGCAGCCGCGCCCAGAGCCGCGCCACGGGCACGATGGCGCGCTGGCCGAAGGGAAAGCACAGCGCCCCCGCCAGCAGCAACACCACAGTGAGTCCATAAAAAAGCAGCGCGAACAGCGCGGAGCGCAGAGCCGTCGAGGCCCAGCCGAGCGGCGAGAGGCTGTCCATCGGGCGGCGCTCCTCTATATGCCCAGCAAGCCCGCCGTGCGGCGCAGCACATATTTGTTATATTCGCGGAAGAGCACGCCCAGCGAGGGCTTGCTCGGCACCGCGTCGGCCACCACCGTCATCGGCTCCTCAATCTGTTGCAGCAACTCGTAGCGCGCGCGGCGCATGTGCCAGTCCGCCGTGATGAGCCGCACCGAACGATAGTTGCGGCGGGTAAGCCAGGCGCTGGTCTCCATGGCGTTGGAGCGCGTATCGATCGCTTCGCGGCCCAGCGTCACGCAGCACTTCATGAGATCGCGCGGCACCTTGTAGGCATGAGC
>DASRXY010000101.1:0-1992 GCA_035654035.1 Sphingobium sp.
GCTCCCAGGCGCTCGATGGCGCGGCGATCGCGGCGGCTCTCACGCAGGGCGTGGCACTGGCGGGGCGCCTTTCCGATGCGGTCGGCGTTGCGCCACCGCTGGTCAATCTGGGCGGTGGCTTCGGCGTGCCCTATTTCCCCGGCGATGCGCCCCTGGACCTCGCTCCCATCGACGCCGCGCTGGGCGCGGCCCTCGCCGCGCGGCCCGCCGTGCTTGCCAAGAGCACCTTCGCCATCGAGCTTGGACGCTATCTGGTTGCCGAGGCGGGCGTGTATCTCACGCGCGTGGTCGACGTGAAGTGGAGCCAGGGCGAGCGCTTTGCCGTGGTCGATGGCGGCCTGCATCATCAGCTCGCGGCCAGTGGCAATTTCGGCACCGTCATCCGCCGCAATTATCCGCTCGCGCTGGCCAACCGCTTCGATGCTCCGCCGGACGCGGCGCCCACGCATGTGGTCGGCTGCCTCTGCACGCCGCTCGACCGGCTCGGCGAAGCACTGGCGCTCCCGGCGCCGCAGGTGGGTGATCTGGTGGCGGTATTTCTGGCGGGGGCTTATGGGGCGAGCGCCAGCCCGGCCGCTTTCCTGGGGCATGCGCCCGCACCGGAAATTCTCGTGGGCCACCCTCAAGAGCAGGGCCAATAGCCGCACGATTGTCATGAGAAACCGTCAAATTGGCCCGCAGTAACAACGGTTTCATGCGGACTCTTGACGTGCGCGATAGTTTGGGCACTTATGAGCACAGGAAAACAGAATTTGGGGGGCTCCCGGGTCGCAAGCCATGCGGGAAGCAGGCGACTTTGCCAGCATGCACACTAAGTGCCTGTCCGGGTCCACACCGGACCGGAACGGCGCGCGGCTGATCCGAGAGGGAAGTGAAAGATGAGCGTCGTGGCCCTTATCGGTCCGGGCGCGACAGCCCCCATACTGTTTTGGGACGATCCGGGGGGCAGAAAACGATGTTCGTCGATTATTACAAGCTGAGCGGCCGACCTTTTCAGCTCACACCCGATCCGCGCTTTTATTTCGAGAGCGCGACGCATCGGAAGGCGATGTCTTATCTCGGCTATGGCCTTGCCCAAGGCGAGGGTTTCATCGTCATCACCGGCGATATCGGCGCGGGCAAGACAACGTTGGTCGGGCACCTCATGGCAACCATCGATCCGCAGCGCCTCGCCGCCGTCAAGATCGCTGCGAGCGCGATGGACGGAGACACCGCGCTGCGCCTCGCCGCCCATGCCTTCGGCATTGAGACGGACGGGGTGGACAAGGCGCAGGTGCTGAGCCGGTTGGAGGCATTCATGCACCAGCAGGCCCGCGCTGGCCGCCGCAGCCTGCTCATTATCGACGAGGCGCAGACGCTGGGCCATGACGCGCTGGAGGCGATGCGCATGCTGAGCAACTTCCAGCTCGGCGGGCAATCGTTGGTGCAGATTTTCCTGCTCGGCCAGCCCGAGTTCCGCGACATGCTGGCTCATGCGCCGGAGCTGGAGCAACTGCGCCAGCGCATCATCGCGACCCATCATCTCGATCCCATGGAGCGCGAGGAAGTGCGCCCCTATATCGAGCATCGTCTGGCGCTGGTGGGTTGGACGGGCAATCCCAGCTTTGATGCCGACGCCTATGCGCGCCTGGCGGAAGCAAGCCGGGGCGTGCCGCGCGTGCTCAACCGGCTGACGCAGAATGCCATGCAGCGCGCCGCCCAGCTTGAGAGCGACACCATCACTGGCGAAATCGTCCGCGAGATCTGCGAGGAGCGCGAGGGCGTACTCGTCGTTCCGGCGGCCGAGGTGCCGGTTGCGGCGGCGACGATGAGGGCCGACATTGCCGCGATTCGTGCCGAAACCCGCGCCATCGCAGATGCGGCTTCCACCTTCGATCAGGGTGCGGCGGGGCAGGATCGCCTCGCCGCCCTCGAGGCGCGTCTCGCCCGGCTGGAAGCGCGGCTCGACAAGCATGATGATGTGCTCGCGCGCTTGCTCTCGGGTGTGGAACT
>DASRXY010000102.1:0-10799 GCA_035654035.1 Sphingobium sp.
CCCGAGCAGGGGCGCGTGCGCATCGACCTCACCGTGGGCGATGGCGCTATTGCCGCTGCCGACCGCGCGCGGTTCGATGGCTGGCGCGCGCAATTGCCGCGCCCGCTCGATCGTGCCGCCAGCTATGCCCGCAGCGGGGAACGCCTTGCCTTCGCCATCCCCTATCCGGCCGGCGCGCCGGTGGGCGAGCCCTGGTTCTTCGCCGAGACGCGCGGGCGCGTGCGCTATGCCGAGCCGCAGACGGCGCGCCGCCTGGGCGACATGCTCATCGTCGAGACGGCGGCGGAGGCCGGCGCGTCGCCGGGCGGGCCCATCGACGGCGTGCTGGTGGTGGCCCCGGACGTGGCGCTGCGGATCAGCGCCATGCCGGGCACGGTGCCCGCCGGGGGCACGGCCATCGGCCCCGCGCCGGCGGACGGACGCACGGGCGGCGCGGACCTGTGGACGGGCTTCCTGCTGGCGCTGGGCGGGGCGCTGCTCGGCGGCCTTATCCTCAATATCATGCCCTGCGTCTTTCCCATCCTTAGCCTGAAGGCGATCAGCCTGGCCAAGGCCGGCGGCGACGAGCGACAGGCGCGGCGCGAGGCGCTGGCCTATACCGGCGGCATTCTCGCCACCTGCCTGGCGCTGGGCGCGCTCATGCTGGCCATCAAGGCGGGCGGCACGCAGATCGGCTGGGCCTTCCAGCTTCAGGACCCGCGAGTCATCGCCCTGCTGCTGCTGCTCATGGTAGCGATCACGCTCAATCTCGCCGGCGTCTTCGAGGTCGGCACGGTGTCGGTGGGGCAAGGCAAGGCGGCGCAGGGCGGTTCGACCGGCGCCTTCTGGACCGGCGCGCTCGCGGCCTTCGTGGCGACGCCCTGCTCGGGGCCCTTCATGGCGACGGCGATGGGTGCGGCGCTGGTACTGCCCTGGCCACTGGCGCTGGCCGTGTTTGCCGGGCTGGCGCTGGGACTCGCTTCGCCGTTCCTCGCCATTGCCTATGTGCCTGCCCTGCGCCGGATGATGCCCCGGCCCGGCCACTGGATGACGGCCTTCCGCCGCATCATGGCGGTACCCATGGCGCTGACGGCGCTGGCGCTTTTGTGGCTGCTCTGGCGCCAGCTCGGCACCAGCGGCGCGCTGCTGGGCGTGGCGCTGGCGCTGGCGGCCACGGCACTGCTCTGGGCGCTCGGCCGCGTGCAGCGGGCCGGGCGAGGGTTCAACCGTGCGCTGGGCGGCGCCGCGCTGATCGCCGTGAGTGCGGCCGCCATTCTCGTGCCGCCGCTGGTCCGCGCCGAGGGCGCGCAGGCCGCAAGCAACCTGGCCGGCGCGCCGTTCAGCGAAGGCGCCTTGGCGCAGGCCCGCCGGGCCGAGCGGCCGGTCTTCCTCTATTTCACGGCCGACTGGTGCCTCACCTGCAAGGTCAACGAGGCCAATGCCATCGAGCGCGCGGAGGTCCGCCGGGCGTTCGAGGAAGCTGGCGTGCTTACCATGGTGGGCGACTGGACCAGCGCCGATCCCGCCATCACGCGGTTCCTGGAGGCCCATGGTCGCTCGGGCGTGCCGCTTTACCTTTATTATCCCAAGGGCGCGACCGAGCCGCAGGTGCTGCCGCAGGTGCTGACCCCCGGTACGCTCATGGCGCTGGTGAAGAGCTGAATGCCCCGCCACTGTGCGCATCCGTTCGTCCTGCGCGTCTGACATGGCCAGGAAACGCCTCGACCAGCTCCTCGTGGAGCGCGGCCTCGCCGAGAGCCGCACGCGTGCGCAGGCGCTCATCATGGCCGGCAAGGTGATGGTGGGCGATAAGGTGGTGGACAAGGCCGGCCAGCAGGTCGCCGAGGAGGCCGCGATTGCCCTCAAGGGCAGCGATCATCCCTGGGTTTCGCGCGGCGGCATCAAGCTCGACCATGGCCTGACGCATTTCGGCCTGGACGTGACCGGCCTCGTCGCCATGGACGTGGGTAGCTCGACCGGCGGTTTCACCGATGTGCTGCTCCAGCGTGGCGCGGCGCGGGTCTATGCCGTGGATAGCGGCACCAACCAACTTGCCTGGCGCCTGCGCAGCGATCCGCGCGTGATCGTCCACGAGCAGACCAGTGCGCGCGTTCTTACAGCCGAGCACATCCCCGAGCCGGTTGGCATCATTGTGTGCGACGCCAGCTTCATTGGCCTCGCCAAGGTGCTGGAGCGGCCCCTTAGCTTCGCGGCGCCCGGCGCGCTGCTGGTGGCGCTCATCAAACCGCAGTTCGAGGCGGGGCGCGCGGAGGTGGGCAAGGGCGGCGTGGTGCGCGATCCCGCTGTGCACGACCGGGTCTGCGCGGAGGTGCACGGCTGGATCGAGGCGCAGCCGTTCTGGCAGGTCATAGGCCTTACGCCCAGCCCCATTACCGGGCCGGAGGGCAATGTGGAGTTCCTTATCGCGGCGCGACGGGCGGAGGAGGCGACCGCGCGCCACCCGGCCTGACGGCCAAGCGCGCCCCCCACTAGCGAAGCGGTTCCGCGTCTTGCGAGCCTGCTGGACCCGCCCGCCTGTGCCGAAATGACGTTGGGCGTGCGTGATTTTGCCTTGCGCCATCGGCCGTTTCTCCGCAAACGATGGCGCAGGGATAGGGGGAGTGGGAAAATGATCGCGATTGCGCGGAGGCGCTCGTGAACGAGATTGCCTCAAGAGGGCAGATTCGCCTCTCGTTTCTTCGCTGGGCGATGGTCGTCCTGCCGACCATTTCGTTCCTCGGGTTCGCCTCGGGTATTCTCTCGGGCAGCGGCGCGGACAATCGCTGGTATGCGATGCTCGCCAAGCCGGCCTTCAACCCGCCCGGCTGGGTCTTCGGCACGGTCTGGCCGATCCTCTATCTGCTCATTGGCCTGGCGCTCTGCGTTATCCTCAATGCGCGTGGCGCGCGGGGGCGGGGCCTCGCCATCACGCTGTTCGTGGTCCAGCTGCTGTGCAACCTGCTCTGGTCCCCGCTCTTCTTCGGCGCGCATGAGGCCACTTTAGCCCATTATCTGCTGGTGGTGATCCTGCTGCTGTCGCTGGTGACCACATTTCTATTCGCCCGCATCCGTCCGCTTGCCGCATGGCTAATGCTGCCCTACCTCGCCTGGCTTGCCTTTGCCGCCGTCCTCGCCCATCAGATCGATCGGCTCAATCCGGATGCGCCGGCCCTTGTGCCGCCGGCTGCGCATACCCAGATTTAGCGTTCGGGGGCTTCTGGCCCGGATTATTTGGCGCCGGCACGGTCCGGCCGAGCAGGATATGAGCCATGCAGAGCGAAAACCGTTTTTTCGATGATCTTTCCCGGCTGATCAACGGCGCCGCGGGCACCGTCGCCGGCATGGGGCGTGAGTTCGAGAACCAGGCCCGCGAGCGCGCCCGCACGTGGATCGGCGATCTGGATTTCGTCAGCCGCGACGAGTTCGAGGCCGTGAAGGCCATGGCTGCGGCGGCGCGCGAGCAGGTTGTCGCGCTGGAAGCGCGCATCGCGGCGCTGGAGGCGGCCGCCGGCGGCGCGCAGGCCGCGCCTGCAAAAAAGGCTGCGCCGCGTCGCAAGCCGACGGACGACTGAGCGCCCTGTTTTCCACAGCTTATCCACAGTTTGGTGCACAGAGCGCCTGAGCGCGGCCTTTTTGGCGGCGTCCGGCGCTTTGCGTGGCGATCCACCCATGATAGGAACCGTGCCGGAACGAAAGCGCCGGCGGCATCCTGCTGCCGCGTGGGAATGGGTCATTTACCATGATTGACCGTGATGAATTGACGGCCGGCGACCACGAAGCCGAGCCGATCGATATGCTGGCTGCCTATTTCGAGGCGCATGACTGGTCCTTCGAGCATGTCTCCGAGGACGAGATCGTCGCGCGTCATCGTGGGAGCTGGACCGAATATGAAGTCCGCGCGATCTGGCGCGACGAGGACATGGTGCTCCAGTTGCTGGTGCTGCCGGACATCCGCGTCGCCGACGACAAGCGCACGGCCATCTGCGAGACGCTGGCGCTCATCAACGAGCAGCTCTGGCTCGGTCATTTCGAGCTGTGGTCGGCCAGCAGCGCGCTGCTGTTTCGCCATGGCGCCCTGCTGGGGCCCAGCGGTTCGCTCAGCTTCGATCAGGCCCAGCTTCTCATCGAAAGCGCCATTGATGAGAGCGAGCGCTTCTATCCAGTCTTCCAGTTCGTGCTATGGGGTGGCAAGTCGCCGGCCGACGCCATGGCCGCCAGCCTGATCGAGACCCATGGAGAAGCCTGAGCTTCTCGCGCGCGCTGCGCCGCCGCAGGAGTGGCCCAACCGGCTGCTGCTGATCGGCTGCGGCAACATGGCCGGCGCTATGCTGGCACGCTGGCTGGATTGCGGCTTGCCGCCTTATCGCGTGCATGTCGTGCGGCCGAGCGGCAAGCCGGTGGCGCCGGGCATCGAGGTGTCCACGCGGCTGGAAGAGCATATCGTCGCGGGCACCTGCGTTCTGCTCGGCTGCAAGCCGCAGCAGCTCGCCCAGGTGGCGGCGGAAGTGGGACCGTTCCTCTCGCAGAAGCACAAGCTCGCCTCCATCCTCGCCGGCGTGCCGCTGGCTCAGCTCGCTGCGACTTTCCCCAATGCCACCGGAATCGTGCGCTGTATGCCCAACATGGCGGTGCGGCGCGGGCAAGGCGTGTCCATTCTCTACGGCGGACCCGATCTGCCCGAGGACCGACGCGAGAATGTCCAATCGCTGTGTGAACCGCTCGGGCTCGTCGAGTGGCTGGAGGACGAGGCGCTGTTCGATGCGGCGACCGCGCTTTCAGGCTGCGGCCCCGCCTTCGTCTATCGCTTCATCGATGCGCTGGCTCAGGCGGGCGCCAGCATCGGCCTCGATTCCGCCATGGCCGCGCGCATGGCGGCGGCGACTGTGGCCGGGGCTGCCAGCAGCGCGGTCGCAGCCGAGCAATCGCCCGCCGCGCTCGCCGATGCCGTCGCCAGCAAGGGCGGCATGACCCGGCAGGGCCTGGACGTGCTCGACAAGGATGGTGCGCTCCAGAACCTCCTCGCCGCTACGCTCAGGGCCGCGCGCGATCGCGGTGTGGAGCTGGCGGAACTGGCGGAAGCCGGAGGGTAGGGGCGGCGAAACGGGATAGGCGAGGGCCGGGCTTGCATTGTCCACAAGCATGGATTTCCCCATAGTCTCGTTATTCCTGCGAAGCGGGAATCTACGGGCCGGGCGCTAGATTGCCTGCGGCGAACTGCCGTTTCCCGCTTTGACGGAAATGATAAGGATAGACTTCGAGTCCTCCGCTAGCCCTTCAAGCCCAATGCTGCCACCATGCCCCGGTCCTCGGGCGCGATGAGGTTTTCGAGAACGCGCCAGAAGCCCGTCACGGCGCCCTGGCCGGCTTGCGAATAGGCGCCGGCCATGCGCTCGCGGATCAGTTCGAACAGCTCGGCCTCGATGCGCGCGCCCTCGGGCGTGAGCCGCAGCAGGCGTTGGCGTCGGTCCCGCTTGCCGGGCGCGACGGTGACCAGCCCGCGCGCCACCAGCGGGTCCAGCACGCGCCCTAATGATTGCTTGGTGACACCGAGCAGGCGCAGCAGCGCCGAGACGCTGAGGTCCGGCTGGCGCGCGATGAAATAGAGCGCGCGCTGGTCCGCCCGCCCCAGGCCAAGCGTGCCCAGCCGCGCGTCGAGCGCGCGGGCCATCTCCGCCTGCCCGAAATGCAGCAGCTCGATCCCGCGCCGGATCTCCTCCTCGCGCAGGAAGAGGGGCGACGCGGCGGGACTGGGCAAGGGGGAAACCATGCGCTCTCCTCAAGGCAGGGCAGAGTAGGCGGCGCGCTCATCGAGTCCGCCGGTCCCTGGGCTCTAGCCGAAGGGCCGCGCCGAGGGGAAGAGCCAGGCACCGGCAAAACCACCGCGCCACGCGCGGGGCAATCCGGCATCCAGGCCGTTTCCGATGCGCGCGAACCGCTTGGCATTCGCGCGCGGACCGTTATAAGGCGCGCTTCGCGGTCCACTGCCGCGATGCTGGGGCGTAGCCAAGCGGTAAGGCAGCGGTTTTTGGTACCGCCATGCGGAGGTTCGAATCCTCCCGCCCCAGCCAGAGCTTTTCCATTATTTTGACCATATTGATTTGTGCCGAGCCCATGGCATTCCCGCCAAAGTGCATCGGCTTGGCTGAGCGGAGCCCGCCGCCTGATCTCCGCGCCATCGGCGCACGCCCGAAAACCGCCGGCCTTTTTCCCGGGCCGGAACCCATTCTATTCTGATCCGGCATTCGGCGTGGCTGACATTGCCGGCGTCCGGCGCGGCCGATAGGCAAGGACGCAACATTGCGCGCCGGCGCCGTGATCCCGTTGGCCGGCGTCGCGCAAGGAGAGGAACGACGATGCTCGCACTGAGGACCTGCGCCGCTCTGGCTGCTCTCGCTTTGGCCCTGCCCGCCTGTGCGCAATCGACGGCGGCGGACAAGCCCGATCTCGCGCCGGTGGCAGTTCACGGCAATGTCCAGACCTTCGAGATCGCGCCCGTGCTGCTCGCCGCCAGCGACTTTTATCCGGCCGGGGCGACCGTGAAGATGGGTGGCATCCCCAATCTGGTCGGCGCGCCGATCATCCGCGGCTTCGGGGAACCCGGCGACGCGGATGTCGCGACCCATGCCGAGACGCAGGCGCTGCGCTATTCGGTGAAAAACCCCAATCTGCGCATCATCCTCAACGTCTCCAAGGGCCTTTATCGCATCGTCGCGCGCCGCTCGGCGGGCATCGCCAGCGTGGCGGACCTCAAGGGCAAGCGCATCGCGACCATTCCTCAGACCTCCTCGGGCTATTTCCTCTACCGCATGCTTGCCGACAAGGGCGGGCTGAGTTTCGAGGACATCGAACCCGTCACGCTCTCTCCGCTCAGCGAGATGACCAAGGCGCTGGCCGACCGGCGTGTGGACGCGGTGGTGATCTGGGAGCCGGAGAGCGAGAATTCGGCGCGGGTGCTGGGCGATGACCTCATCGAGTTCGGTGGCGAGGGTGTCTATGCCGAGCATTTCAATCTCAATTCCACGGCCGAAAAGCTGGCCGATCCGCAGAAGCGCGCCAGCATCGTTGCCTTCGTCCGCTCGATCATGGACGCGGCCGCCGCCATCCAAACCGACGCTGCCAAGGCCAAGACGCTGGTGATGGCGCGCGGCGGCTTCACGCCGCAGGAAGTGGACCGTTCGTGGAAGCATCATGCCTTCACAGCGGATTTCCCGGCGGACATGCTCGACATATTGGTGGCCGAGGAGACTTGGCTGGCCGCGCAGGACAAGCGCCCGGCCCGCAGCCGCGAACAGCTCGCCGCGCTGATCGACACCAGCATCTACGAGGAAGCGAAGGCGCTGCCGGCCGCCCGCTAAACCCATCCGTTCCCCGGTTGAGCAATCCTGCGCTCCTGCGCAGGCAGGAGCCCGAAGGGGCGACGGTGTTCGGCTGGGTCCAAGGCCGCTTTGCGGACGCTTGGCTCCTCTTCATAGGATAGCCGCTGGTGGCCGCGTGGCCGGAACCGCAGGTGCGTCCGCGGTGGCACGGAGCGGTCGGACGTGCTCCGCCGCGCCTTGGCGGCTCCGCCATGCCCGGACAATTTCCGCCTCGCTTGCCTGCCTTTCTGCACCGCCGACCTTGCGGAGGTGCTGCGTCGCTATGGTTTCTGCTGGAGCGCGGCTTCTTATCGGGTGATGTCGGCAAAACCCCGGAAATCCGCCAAAGTTAGGACGGCCGTGCCTTTCTTCTGAACAGTCCTGAACGTGCCGGTGAGCCCGCCCGCATAGTGCCGCGCCAGACATGATCGCGCGCCACTTGGGGAAAGTCCGCCCCCTGAGCGCATGACAAAAGTCCGACAACGAGAAGGCCGGACAGCCCAGGGGGGGCGGGCCCGCCAAGGTCATCAGAAAGGGAGAGATATTCCATGACGAGCACCCTCAGGGGCGCAATGCGATCGCGGCCCGCGCCGCTCCTTGCATCCGCTGCCATTTCCGCGCTCGCGCTTTCGGTTCTCATGCCGTCCGTCGCGCAGGCGCAGACGCAGGGCCCGGCCGAAGCGCAGGTGGACGAGCGCGCCATCGTGGTGACAGGCACCCGCATCAAGCGCGATGGCTTCAACGAGCCCACGCCTGCCACGGTCATCGGCGCCGATCTCATGCAGGATCTCGGCCAGGTGAATATCACCGAGACGCTGAGGCTCATCCCGCAGAACTCCAATTTCCAGTCCGATGCGGTCTCCGGCATCACGGCGGGCGCCAATGTGGGCGCCTCCTTCGCCAACCTGCGCGGCCTCAATCCTTTCAACGGCACGCGCACGCTCACGCTGGTGAACAGCCGCCGCTTCATCCCGACTTCGGACGGCGGTGCGATCGATCTCAACATGATCCCCTCGGCCATGATCCAGCGGGTCGAGACCGTCACCGGCGGCGCCTCGGCGGCCTATGGCTCGGATGCCATTGCCGGCGTGGTCAACATCATCCTGGAAAACCGCTTCGAGGGCATCAAGGCGCAGGCCGACTACGGCCAGACCTTCCGTGGCGACGGCAAGAGCTATCACGCCTCGCTCATGGGCGGCACCAGCTTTGCGGACAGTCGCGGTCATGTTGTGATCGGCCTCGAATATCAGAAGAACGAAGGGATTGGCGATTGCGCCCGCGTGCGCCTGTGGTGTGCCGAGAGCTATGACATCTTCACCAATTCCAACAACATCCTGCCGGGCGGCGGAACCTCGGGCTACAACATTCCCGGATCGCCCGGCTACGGTCTGCCTCATTATGTGATCGGCCCGGGTTCCCGCCAGGCCTATAACGATCCGCACGGTGTGGTGCGTGACCGGGCCCCCGCGCCGCTCGCGGCCCGCAACATGCGCTTCAACGATGACGGCACCGGCGTGGTGCAGTTCGACCCCGGCCGCTATCTCAGCTCGGCCCAGATCGGCCCGCGCCAGGGCGGCGACGGCGCCTCCACCTATGACGACAGCGACATCCAGACGCCGCTCGAGCGCTGGGTGGGCTATCTCTACGGCCAGTATGAGCTGAGCGACACCATCCAATTCGAGACCGAACTGACCTATGCGCAGCGCATCGCCTCGAACACCAGCTATATCGTCGGCCCGCGCTCGACCTTCTTCGTGAACGGCGACAATCCCTTCATTCCCGACGATCTGCGCGCGCTGCTGGGCGGCGAGGGCTTCAGTCTGGGCAAGGATCTCGACGGCGACCTGACATCGGTCAACCGCGCCGATGCCAAGGTGTTCCGTGGCCTGATCGGCCTCTCCGGCCCGCTATTCGGGGACTGGACCTGGGACGCTTATTATCAATATGGCCACAATAAGCGGCACCAGGACCGGACCAACAATCGCGTCAACGCGCCCTTCCAGTGGGCCCTGGAGGCGGTGGACGAAGGTCTGGCGACCACGGGCACGGCCAATGGCAACATCGTCTGCGCCGAACTCACCAGAGCCAATCCGGACCCGCGCGCCCAGGGTTGCGCGCCGTTCAACCTGTTCGGCCTGAACAATGGCTATGACAATACGGCGGCCTTCAACTACGTCTATCGCCCCGTCGTGGAAGACTTCGTCTATTCCCAGCATGTGCTCTCGGGCGCGGTGCAGGGCACGCTGTTCAACGGCTGGGCCGGCCCAATCTCGGCAGCGGCCGGTGTCGACTGGCGCAGCGAGGGTGGCGACGTCACCCATGGCGACATCCCCGATTACAATGATTACGCCTTTACCTTCGGCCTTGATTATTCGGGCAAGATTGCCGTGCTGGAAGGCTTCACCGAGCTCAACGTGCCGGTCTTCCGCGACTCCGCGCTTGGCGATCTGTTGGAGCTGAACGGCGCCATCCGCTATACGCGCAATCACGCCACCAACAATGACAGCGGCGAGGAGAAGACCTCCGAAGCGGTAAGCTGGAAGCTCTCGGCCGTCTATGACGTGACCGAAGGGATCAGGCTGCGTGCCTCCCGCTCGCGCGACATCCGTGCGGCTGGCTTCCGCGAGCTGTTCCTGCGCAACGTACCGACCGAGCCGTGCTCGACCAGCGGCCTTGTCGATAATCCGGCTATCCCCGGCTCGCCGCCAGTAGGCGATGATTGCACGCCCATCCTGGGCGGCGGCAGCTTCGCACTCACGCCCGAAAAGGCCGATACGACGACGGCGGGCATCGTGCTTCAGCCGAGCTTCATCCCGGGCCTGCGCCTTTCGGTCGACTGGTATCAGATCAAGATCGCGGATGCCGTCACCTCGCTCGGTGCCCAGCGCATCGTCGACTTCTGCGACGATTACGACCTGTTCTGCGACCGCATCACTTACGGCTCGGAGGGCGATGGCGGCATCACCTTCATCGATGCCCGCCAGGTGAATCTCGCCAAGCTGGAGCTGCGCGGCGTGGACCTGGAGGTCGATTATCGCCTGCGGCTGAGCGATGTGGTGAGTAGCTGGAACGGCTCGCTCAACCTGCGCCTGCTCGGCAACCACCAATATGACTTCATCTCGCAGGCCAATCCCAGCGTGCCCGAGCTGAATTATGCCGGCCAGTCGGGTCCGGTCGGGGACGGCGGCGACTTCAACCCCGCGCCGCCGTGGATCTGGAACGCCTTCGTCAGCTACGATACCGACAATTTCAACATCACCGCCTCGTGGCGCCGGTTCAGCGAAGGCATCTACAACATCCAGCGCACGGGCCCCGAGGATGCCGGTTACGATCCCACGCAGACCAACAGCATCTCGACTAACCGCGTGAAGGGCGCGAGCTATTTCGGCCTCGCCATGACCTATCGGCTGCCCTTTGGCGGCGTCGACCGCCGGCATATCGAGCTGTTCGGATCGATCGACAATC
>DASRXY010000103.1:0-4634 GCA_035654035.1 Sphingobium sp.
CAATGCGGCCGCACGGCACTGCCCGATCTCGCGCCGCTCATGGCCCTGCCGCGTCTGCTGGCGGAGTGGCCCGCGGGGCGCGCGCTGTTCTTTGCCGATGAAACCGGCGGCGAGCCGATGGCCAGCGCTTTCGGCGCGCATCCTGGCCCCGCCGCCTTGCTGGTGGGCCCCGAAGGCGGCTTCACCATGCAGGAACGCGCCCTTATCCGCGCCCTGCCGGATGCCCACCCCATCTCGCTCGGCCCCCGTATTCTGCGCGCGGAAACCGCTGCGATTGCCGCCACCGCCTGCTGGATGGCAAGCAATGGCGACTGGCGCTGAACAGCCTTGACCACAAAAAAGTTGCGAAACGAAATGAATTTGCCTGTGGCTGGCAAAGGCCCTATGGGCCGCCGCACAAGCGGGAGAAGCAGGAACGCATGAGCACGCGCACGCAATCGGAAGGGGACGATCCGGTCATCGAGCGCCGCGACCAGCTCGTGGCGCTGTTCGAAGCCGGAGAGAAGCCGCGCGATCGCTGGCGCATCGGCACCGAGCACGAAAAGTTCGTCTATCGCACTGCCGATCATCGCGCGCCGAGCTATGACGAAGCCGGCGGCATTCGCGATCTGCTCGCCGGCCTTGAGAGCTATGGGTGGGAGCCCGTGCTTGAGGGGGATACCGTCATTGCACTGTCAGGGGCGGACGGCACCATCAGCCTGGAGCCGGCCGGCCAGCTCGAACTCTCCGGCGCGCCGCTCGCGACGCTGCACGAGACCTGCGCCGAAACGGGGCGGCACCTCACGCAAGTGAAGGCCGTCGGCGAGCAACTGGGCCTCGGCTTCCTGGGGCTGGGCATGTGGCCGGACAAGACGCGCGCCGAGCTGCCGATCATGCCCAAGGGCCGCTACGAGATCATGCTGCGCCACATGCCGCGCGTGGGCACCATGGGCCTCGACATGATGCTGCGGACCTGCACCATTCAGGTCAATCTCGATTATGCCTCCGAAGCGCGCATGGCCAAGATGTTCCGCGTCAGCCTGGCGCTTCAGCCGTTGGCCACCGCGCTCTTTGCCAATTCGCCGTTCACCGAAGGCAAGCCCAACGGCTATCTTTCCTATCGCAGCCACATCTGGTCGGACACGGACCCGGCGCGCACCGGCATGCTGCCCTTCGTCTTCGAGGACGGCTTCGGCTATGAGCGCTATGCCGATTATGCGCTCGACGTGCCGATGTATTTCGTGTTCCGCGACGGCAAATATATCGACGCTGCCGGGCAGAGCTTCCGCGATTTCCTGGCCGGCAAACTGCCGGCGCTGCCCGGCGAACTGCCGCGCATGAGCGACTGGGCGGACCATCTCTCCACCGCCTTCCCGGAAGTGCGCATGAAGAGCTTCCTCGAGATGCGCGGTGCGGACGGCGGGCCATGGAGCCGCATCTGCGCGCTGCCTGCCTTCTGGGTCGGCGTGCTCTATGACGACACCGCGCTCGATGCCGCCTGGGATGTCGTCAAGCACTGGTCGATGGATGAGCGCGAGGCGCTGCGCAATGCCGTGCCGCGCCTTGGCCTGCAGGCACCGATCCATGGCGACCGCACGCTCGCCGCCATTGCCGGGCAGGTGCTCGACATCGCGCGGGCCGGCCTCACGGCCCGTGCCTGCCTCAACGGCGCCGGCGACAATGAGACGGGCTATCTGCAAGCCCTGGACGAGGTGGTTGCGCGCGGGCGCACGCCGGCGGAGTCCCTGCTTGAGCGCTACAATGGCGCATGGGCGGGCGATCTGAGCCGCGTGTACGCTGAAGAGAGCTTCTGACGGGCTGAGGGTGCGGACGGCCCGGTCCACGGCCCTACCGGCTTGAGCGGGCAAGGCATGCGGCGTAGGGCTGCACCGCTGACCACAGCGGGAGTCCTTCCATGCGTTACAACAAGCTGGGCCGCACGGGCCTGCTCGTCTCGGAGCTTTGCCTTGGCACCATGACCTTCGGCGCGACCGAGGGGCGCTGGAAGATGATGGGCCAGCTCGACCAGCCGACCGCCGACGCCATCTTGAAGGCGGCGCATGAGGCCGGCATCAATGTCGTCGATACGTCGAACAGCTATGCCGAGGGCGGTTCGGAGGAGCGGCTCGGCCAGGCCATCCGCAATCTGGGCCTCGCCCGCGACGATCTGGTCATCGCCACCAAGGTGTTCAGCCCGATGGGGCCGGGCGTCAATGCGCGGGGCCTCTCACGCAAGCATATCATGGATCAGGTCAAGGCCAGCCTCAAACGGCTGCAAACCGACTATATCGACCTTTATCAGGTGCATGGCTGGGATTCGGTCGCGCCGGTCGAGGAAACGGTGGAAGCGCTGGATCGGCTCGTGCGCGATGGGTTGGTGCGCTATGTCGGCGCCTCCAACTGGGCGGCGTGGCAGGTGATGAAGGCCCATGGCATCGCAGCCACGCGGGGCCTCACGCGCTTCGAGAGCCTGCAAGCCTATTATACCGTGGCCGGGCGCGACCTGGAGCGGGAGATCGTGCCCATGCTGCGCTCTGAGGAAGTGGGCCTCATGGTCTGGAGCCCGCTCGCCGGTGGTCTGCTCTCCGGCAAATATGACGAGGACGGCGCGGGCGAGGGGCGGCGCGCCAGCTCGGCCTTCCCGCCGGTCGATCCGCAGCGGGCGCAGGCCGTCATCGCGGCGATGAAGCCGATGGCCGAGGCACGCGACGCCACCATCGCCCAGATCGCCATTGCCTGGCTGCTGCACCAGCCGGTCGTGACCAGCGTCATCGTGGGTGTGCGGCGGCTCGACCAGCTTACCGACAACATGGCGGCCTGCGCTATCGACCTCACCGAGAAGGAACTGGCGACGCTCGATACGGTAAGCAAGCTGGCGCCGGAATATCCCGGCTGGATGCTCGCGGTGCAAGGCACCTATCGTGATGTGCCGGGCGTGACACCCTCGCGCTGGCGCACCTGACGGCGAGGCCTCTCACGCGAATGGCGCTGGCGCGGCGGCGGATGGGTCGCACGGTGCGCGGTGACGACCCTCATGCCCGCGAGATCGCTCGATTTGGTCGTCTTAGCGGGTCCGATGGCCATGCCCATAAAGGGGAGTGGTAGGGGCGAGATCCGCTTTCGGGGAACGGATGAGATTGCCTAGCCCTCTACATCGGCCTTGAGGCGGGCGAGCAGGGCGACCGCGTGGGCGGCATGGGGGCCGATCCAGCGTTCGTGGATCGCGTGGATCGGCAGCGGATTGAGGTGGTTCCAGCGCTCGCGTCCGCGCCGCACGACTGTCACCAGGTCCGCCGCCTCCAGCACCTTGAGATGCTGCATCACCGTGCAGCGGTCGAGCTCCGGGAAATGGGCGCACAACGTGCCGGTCGTGAGCGGCTGATCGCGCAGATCGTCGAGAATCTGCCGGCGGACGGACGAGGACAGCGCCTTGAAGACCCGGTCATGTGCATCGCTGATTGACATGTTATGTTTTTATAACATAATGAGTGGGCACTCAAGCGGAAAGGCCACGCCATGGACCTCAGCTTCACTGTCTCGATCCACATTGCCCGCCCGGTTCACGAGGTCTTCGAGGCCGTGGCCGATCCTGCCCGCCTCTCGGCCTATTTCACAACCGGCGGCGCCCGCGGGCGGCTGGAGACCGGCGCGGTCGTCACCTGGGATTTTCACGATTTTCCCGGCGCTTTCCCCGTCCATGTCGTGACAGTGGTGCCCGACGAGAAGATCGTGCTGCGCTGGGCCGCGCATGAGGAGCCGGCGGAAGGCCCGCCTTACGACACCGAAGTCACAATGACATTCGAGCCGGTCGACGGCGGCGCACGCACGCTCGTCTCGATCAGCGAGCGCGGCTGGCGGGAGACGCCGGCGGGCCTCGCCGGCTCCTACGGCAACTGCTTCGGCTGGTCGCACATGGCCTGCGCGCTCAAGGCCTGGCTCGAGCACGGCATCAACCTGCGTGACGGCGCGTTCAAGTGAGCCGCGCGGCGCGCCCGATTGGAACGGCCTGATCCTTCCGGCGTTGAGTCGCTGAAAGGAACCGAGGATGGAAGAGATCCACAAGGATGCCGAAAGCGCCCGCGCGGGATCGACCCCGCATATCGTGCGCTATGTGCTAGCCACGTCGCTTTTCCTGGCGATCGCGTGCCTCACCTTGATCTGGGTCGTGGGCGCGATTGGCTCGCGCTAATCCGGGCGTGGGGCGGCGCGCCCCCGCCCGGCGCGATCAGCGATCCCGCCGGCCGAGGAGCCGCAGCCGCAGCGCGTTCAATTTGATGAAGCCGGCCGCGTCGCGCTGATCGTAGGCGCCGGCATCGTCCTCGAAGGTCACCACCTTTTCGCTGTAGAGCGAGTGCGGCGACTTGCGGCCGACCACAATGCAATTGCCCTTGTAGAGCTTGAGGCGGACGGTGCCGGTCACCTTCTCCTGGCTGTAATCGATGGCGGCCTGAAGCATCTCGCGCTCCGGAGCGAACCAGAAGCCGTTGTAGATGAGCTCCGCATAGCGGGGCATCAGCTCGTCCTTGAGATGCGCCGCGCCCCGATCGAGCGTGATCGACTCGATGCCGCGATGCGCCGCGAGCAGGATGGTGCCGCCGGGCGTCTCGTAGACGCCGCGGCTCTTCATACCGACGAAGCGGTTTTCCACGAGGTCG
>DASRXY010000104.1:0-6563 GCA_035654035.1 Sphingobium sp.
TGACGCGCCCCAGCAAACCCGCGGTCCGCGCCCCGGTTTCGAGGGGAGCGCCTGGTTCCGTGTCAATGTCGGCCGCAACCAGAATGCCGAGCCACGCTGGCTCCTGCCGCTGCTGTGTCGGCGCGGACATGTGAGCCGCGGCGAGATCGGCGCCATTCGCATCGCCGCCAACGAGACTCTGTTCGAAGTGCCTGCCGCTGCCGCTGCCCGCTTCCTCGACGCGGTGCGCGGCACCGCCGATGGTGAGGACGATGTCGAGATCATGCCCGTCGACGGCAAGCCGCGCGACGAGGCGCGCCGCCACCGCCGCGACAATGCCCGACCCGCCGTGGCGCCCAAGCCCTATCGCGCTCATGCTGTCCGGGCCGATCATGGGCGGCCGGGCGGCAAGGGCGGGTTCAAGAAAGGCCCCTGGGGAAAGAAGCCCGGCAAGGACCGGTAAGTCCTATCCTCGCCTGTTCGGCTGAGCGGGCGCAGCCGCCTCAATCCGTCGCGAAGACCCGCTTGTCGATCCAGCTCATGCGACAGGCGAGGTCCGCCTCACCGGACGCGACGATATAATGATCGCCCGCATCGGCGATGCCGGTGGTGAACACCACGTCGAACACATACATTTGTGCCTGATAGGGCTCAGTAAGTGCGGGGTTGGCTTCCAGCAGCGGCTCGTGGCGAGTGTGGCGCGTGATGCTCGGATCGTCGCGGTCCAGGATGGACCAGTAGGTGCGGTAGATGCCCACGGTTTCGCTGGGCTCCACGCCGTGCCAGAGCGTGAGCCAGCCGGCGTCGGTGAGGATGGGGGGTGTGCCGCCGCCCATGCGCGCGGTCGCCACCGTGGCGGCATGGGGCCGGATGCCAGGGCTCAGATAAGGCTTCCAGTGCCGCGCGTCGGGTGAGGTGGCCAGATTGATGGAAGGACCTGCGCGCCATTCGCTGCCGGGCGGATAGGCAAAATAGAGGTCGCCAAGGGGCCGTGTTTGCGCCCAATATTGCCCATCGATCAAACCCTCGAAAATCAGCATGTCTTTATTCTGGTGGTCGAGCACGATGTCGGAGAAGCGCCAGTCGAGGCCGTTGTCGGAGGTGTAGAGTGTGGTCGAGTGGCGCTCCGGGCTCACCGAGCAGGTCGTCATCAGCCAGCGCCCCTCCACCTTGCTGATGCGCGCATCCTCCACGCCATAGCATTGGAAACTACCCTGCGGCGCCACGGCCCGGTCATAATGGACATCGAGCACCACGCCGCCGTCGGGCGAGAGTTCGACCGGCAGCAGCCAGGAGAGGGAAGTGAGGGCCATGACTTTCCAGCCGCCGCCCAGAATCATGAACTTGCGCGGATCGGTGGTGTCCACGCCGTCGAGCGGCCAGGCATCCAGGCAATAGCGCGCCGTGCCGTCATCGTCCGTTCCATCCCAGCGGATGGCGTGAACATGGTCGTTGAATACGGGTGTCCGCAGCGCTTCGGCTACGCGCACCATCATCAGCAGATTGCCATTGGCGAGCCGCGTCAAGCCGGGGTTGAAGGCGCCCAACACATAGGTTTCGGCGTCGATCTGCCCGGCCAGCGGCGAGCGGGCGAGGTCCACGTCCTCGGGCCGAAAGATCAGCCGGTCGCGGGGCAGGGCGCTCATCGATCGCTCAGTCGCGGTTCGACCCGCATCAGCGAGACCGCCGTGCGACGCGGTTGTGTCAGCATGAAATGTGCCGCCACCGCAATATCCTCGGCGCGCAGCATTTTGTGTGCGTTGATGAGTGTGCGCTGCTTCTCGGACGGCACTTCCGGATATTGGAAGTCCGCGCCGGTGAAGCCCGGCTCGATGAGGCCCACCTTGATGTCCTGCTCCGCCACTTCCTGCCGTAGCGCGTGGACGAAGCCCTGGATGCCGGTCTTCGCCGCCACATAGACGGACGAGCCGGGTGCCTGCGACACCGCGGACATGGAGCCGATGAAGATCATGTCGCCGCCTGCCGGCAAGCGCTTGAGCGCGGCCCGGGCGGCGCGCAGATAGGCAGTGAAGTCCACGGCGATCTGATAGTCGAGTTCGTCCGCATCGGTTTCGCCGAGTGCATCGGCGGGAATGGCGGCGTTGATGATGGCGATGTCGAGCCCGCCCAGGACTGCATCGGCGGCGTTGAAGAAGCGGTCCACCTCGCCTGCGCGGGCAAGATCCAATGCGATGCCGTCGCCCGTGCCGACCTGGCGGATACGGGTCAGGGCATCGTCAAGATGCGCCGGGTCACGCCCGCAGACGAACAACTGGGCGCCTTCCGCCGCGAGCAGCACCGCGATGGCACGGCCGATGCCGGTGGTCCCGCCAGTGACGATGGCGCGCCGTCCGGCCAGGCTTGGTTGCGCGGTGTGGGCGTCGGCCAGGTCCAGGCCTGCGGAAGGGTCTGTTGGGGGCATGACGATCCTCGCTGGGTTCGCTGGGGGCCTTGTAGGGGCGTCTTCGATAAGCCCGTTTGCTGCCATCGGGTTCCCGGGGTGCCGGCGGAGTGCAGCCGGTCGCTGCGCGAATGCGCGAACCATCTGGCAGGCGGGAACCGGAAGCCCTTTCGCTCGCTATGGCCCTATCGCGACAGGAAAGGACGACCCATGGATTCCGCCAAGACGTTCACCGACGCCATCGCTCTCCTCAAGGCCGATCATCGCACCGTAGAGGAGTTGTTCGAGCAGTTCGAGAAGGCGACCGGCACGGCCCGCAAGCAGAAGCTCGCCCATGAGATCTGCACTCAACTCAAGATTCACACGATGATCGAGGAAGAGATTTTCTACCCCGCTTTCCGGGGGAAGATCGAGGACGATACGCTGGACGAGGCCTATGTGGAGCATGACGGCGCCAAGCTGCTCATCAACGACATCGAGGCAGGCGAGCCCAAGGACGACTTCTACGATGCCAAGCTCAAGGTGCTCTCCGAGGAAGTGAAGCACCACGTCCATGAAGAGGAAATGCGCGGGGAAGGCATGTTCGCCCAGTGCCGCGAGACGGATGTCGATCTGGTTGCGCTGCGCGACAAGCTGCTGGCGCGCAAGAAGGAACTGATGGCCCAGGCCAAGGCGAGCGGGCTGCCAGCGGCCAAAACGGCCGTGCTTCATCCCATGCCCGCCTGACCGAGCGCCGCGCCGGGTTCCTCTCCCCGGCGCGGCTTCCCTTTGCCTTAGAAGGCGACGCCCAACGAGGCGCGGATCGAATAAGCCGGGTTGCCGGCGGTCTGCTCGACCGCGCCCGCCAGCGTCCACGTGTAGTCGAGGCCGCCGCTCAGCACCCGTAGCTCACCGAGCCAGCCGCCCTTGACCTGCTCGGGCGTGACGCTGAAGCTCTGGCCATCCTTGAACGCCGCTGTCGTGACACCCAACTTGCCGCCCAGATGGTTGCGGCGGCCGCCTTCCAGCTCGAAGGTGAGCGGAATGCCTTCGCCGGTGCGTGGGCCCATGCGGTAGATACCCGTTACGGTGGTGGTGGCGGTGGACGAGGTGCTGGTGCGTGCGTTGACCAGCAGGTTCATCGCGTCGCCCCCGCCGGTTTCCTGGAAGCCGTCCTCACGCAGGCGGTAATAATCGACGATCGCCATCGGCTTGATGGCAATGCGATCCGTCAGGTCGGCCTGATAGGAGAGGCCCGCCATGCCCGAATAGAGCTTGCCGTCATGCGAGCCGATCGCCTCGCGCGAGAAGCCGGTGCCGTTAACGGAGCCCAGGAACGTGCGGCTCGTATCGAACTTGCCAATGGCGTAGGAGCCGCGCGCGAACGCATAGAACGGCCCCTTGCTCACCCGCCAGAACGCGCCGAACTCATAGGCACTGGCGGAGATGTGGTTGGTCACGCCCCGCCCGTTGCTGCTGCCCGAGAGATAGTCGAACGAGAGGCCCACATTGCCGATACCGGTCGCGCGCTCCAGGCCGGCAGAAATGCCCCAGCCGCTGGTGCTGAAACCCGGCGTCGAGCGATCATGCTTGCTGCCCTGCCATTTGAGCACTTCCAGCCAACCGCCCAGATTGGTGATGCTGAACATGGCGTTGTTGTTGGCGAGGTGGCGGGCTGCCTGGCGCGAGCCGCGCGTCAGCAGGTCGAAGGCGCCGCCGGCATAATCCGGCATCAGCCCGTTGAACTGGCTGGAAAGCGCGGCATTGTCCGCGAGGTCAAGCAGGCTGGCCTCCACCGCCGCATCGCTCGGCGCGGCGGCGAGAATGGCCGAATAGGCCGCCGCCTGATTGGCGCTGAGGCCCAGCTCGCCGGCCGTCTTGCGCTTGATGGAGAGCGAGACGGTCTTGGCCTGGGTATCGACCGAGATCGCGCCCTTGAAGAGCAGCGGCAGATCGGTCTGCTCCTCGGAGAATTGCGGTGTTCCGATGAGCTGGTTAGCGGTGAGGATGACGAAATCGCCTTCGCCCTGCGCCAGCGACGTTACCGTCGCCGCCACATGCGCGCCGTCCGCGAAGGTCGCGCTGTTCACGACGAAGCGGCTGCTTGTCTGCGTGGTCCCATCGATATTGACCCGCAGCGTACCGTTGGCGCCGACATTAAGCGTGTCGAAGCTCATCGCGTCGGTGCCGGTCGCTTCCAGAATGCCGCCGTTCACGGTTACGTCGAGCTGGCTGCCTCCGGTGATCTTGCCACTGAACCGTGCCGTGCCGCCGATGGTCAGAGTCGCGGCCTGGTCGTTAAATCCCGCCGTGCCGGTGAACAGCGAGGTGTCTGCCATCGTCATGGTGGCGGCGCCGGTGCCGAAGTCGATCCGGCCCTGGTAGATAGCGTCACCGGACAGGGCGACGAGATCATTGCCCGCACCCAGGAAGCTGTTGCCCTTGATGGCGCCGTCGCTCACCAGCAGCTTATCGTTGCCCGAGCCGGTGCGGATGTTGCCGGTGATCTGGGTGGTGATCTTGGCTTCGTTCTCGGCGGATTCGTCGGGCGGCGAGAACTGGTTGATTGTCACGCCGGTGGTGTTGGCGGAAACATCGATCGCGTCGGTGATGTCGTCCGCGGTGCCGCTGGCGGTGATGTAGCCATTGGTGTTGATGGTCGTCAGCGTGCCGGACAGGTCGCGAATGCCATAGGTGGCGCCATCGCCCGGCGCGCTGATCGAGCCGACGATGTAACCGCTATTGTCGATCACGGGGACGCTGCTGCCCGCATGGATGAGCAGGCCGGTCGCCTGCGAATCGTTGGTGGTTGCCTGCACACGGCCAGTGACGGAGAGGCCGCCGGTCAGGGTCACATTGCCGCCCTGGCCGCCGATCTCGATGCCGATGGCGTCGGTGTTGCTGTAATAGGCGTTGCCGTTGACCGTGCCCTTGACGACCAACGCATGGCCGTCGCCGGAGACTGCGCCGATGGTGGTATCGCTCGCGCCGCCGATGCGCAGCGCGGGGCCGTTGCCGAAGGACTGGATGGCGCCGCTGCTCTCGTTGGCGTCGGGGATGCCGTCGCCGTCCACGTCGGGATTGGTGCCGCTCGCCGACGGCGGGGTGTCGACGATGATGCCGCCGCCGACATTGCCGGCAATGCTCACTGCCGGCGCGCCCACGCGCAGGTCGTTGCGCGAGAGGGAGACGGTCTCGCCCGCGTCGTTCTTGTAGGTGACGAACTGGCCGATGGTGTTTTGCAGGCGGACCACGCCGCCCACGTCGCCGCCGATGTCAACGGCCACCGCGCCCTTGCCGACCATGTTGACAGGGCCCAGCACGTTGATGTCGCCCGAAACGGCGCCGGTCTTGATGCCGATACTGTTGTCGCCAATGATCGAAATGGCGTCCGACGAGGTGAGTGAGCCGGTGAGCGGCCCGTCGACGCGGATGCCGGCGGAGTTCAGGCCATCGATGGTGATGGTGCCGCTGTTTACGATATTGCCGCTATGCGCGCCGCGCACCAGGATGCCGACGCGATTGCTCGCCTTCGCCACCGGCCCGTCCACGGTGCTGTTGCCATCCTCGTTGAGCGCGTTGAACGTCTCGGTGATGGTGATGGCGCCGCTGTTGGTGACAGTGCTGTTGATGCCGGCCAGCACGTCGATGCCGTTGGCGCCGTTGGCATTGCCCTGCACCAGCTTGCCGGCGTTGCTCACATTGTTGTTGCTGTCGACCGTAATCGCAGAGCCGCTGTTGAGAGTGATCGAGCCATCGGCCGTCACGCTGAGATCCGCTGCCGCGCCATTATTGGCGGTCGAGGTGCGCACCGGCGTAGTTGTGGCGGTGGAAATGGAAACCTGTGCGGACGCGGCTGCGGGCAGCGCGGCGAGGACAAGCGGCGTAAGAAAAGTCGAGGAGCGCAAGGTTCGCATGTAATCTTCCGTTGGCCAAAGGAACTGATCGGCACTGGCGGAAAAGCACGGCCGGGCATCGAAAAAGGCCGGGCGGATGCGCGGTTTCTCCCCTTTTGATGCTCGGCGCGGGCCGGTCCCGGCAGAAGCCGCACCGCGTTTAACGCAACAGGCGCATAAACCCTTCGAGCGGGACAGGCAATTTCTGTTCGCCCGTTGCGATGAACCGTCCACGCCGTTTCGGTTCGGGCGACGTGGGCAGATTGGCGTTGCAAATCAGGAGGAGTGAACGCGCTGGTGCCGGTGCG
>DASRXY010000105.1:0-3834 GCA_035654035.1 Sphingobium sp.
CGAGAGAAATTCGGGAATGCCGATCTGGTTGTAGAGCAGCTTCCAGCGTCCATCCGCCTGCTGGCTTACCAGCCAGAAGGCCTGGCCGGTCATGCCGTAGCAGGAGGTCGTGCCCTCGGTCACCACTGCTTCCGGGCGGCCATCGCCATTCAGGTCTTCTATGGGCCCGATCGTGCCCGGCTCATAGTAAGATCCGGTGCTCGGATCATAGCAGCCGCTCTCCCACCGGCCGCGGATCTGCTTGAAGCCGGCGGCGCGGAAAATGGCCGCATCGCGCGCTGCACCGCTCTGCGCTTCTCCAGCGGCGGGCGGAGACGCCGCGGCAGCTTCCGGAGCGGTAGGCGCCGCTTTGCCTGCCGCAACGCCGGCCGCCGGCGCGGCGTTGCCAGGAGCCGCAGGGGGTACGGGAGCGCTCGCCCTCCGTGGCACATAGCTCTGCCCGTCATAGATCATGGTCTGCATCTTGCCGCCGCCGGTCACATTGAGCACAAACCAGCCATTGGTCATGGTGCCGACCGCCTGCATGCTGCCCGGGCCTTCCAGGATGCGCCGCCAGGTGCCCCGCGTATCCTGCGTCGCAATGGCATACCAGCGCGCGTCTCCCTGATAGCAGGCGCCGGAATCGATGAAGACCGCTTCCTTGCGGCCATCCCCGTTCATATCGACGAAGGTGATGCGCGGGCTTGCCGCCTTGCCGCAGCGATTGGTCGGGTTGCGGCCATCGGCGCTGATCGGGAAGCCGCCTGCCGCGTAGAGCTGGCGTGCCTGCTCGCGGGTCATGCCCGCTGGCTGCGCCCAGGCCGGAACGCCGGAAAGGAAGAGAGCGGCAAGCGCCCCGAAGCCGATCGTCACACGTCGCATAGCCGCCCCTTCAACCTATCTATGGAGACAGTTTGACGGAATTCGCCCATCCCTTCAAGTCGGGATGACTGTGCGGCTCCTAAAAAGCGAAAGGCGCCGGTGCAATTCGCCCGGCGCCTCTGCGATAGTCGTCCGTGGAAGCGAGGGTCAGCCCAGCGCCGCCTTCAGATCCTCGACCAGATCGGTGCGTTCCCAGGGGAAGAAATCGCCCTCGGGTTTGCGGCCGAAATGTCCATAAGCCGCCGTTTTGCGGTAGATCGGCTTGTTGAGGCCCAGATGCGTGCGGATGCCGCGCGGCGTCAGGCCGCCTAACTTCTCGATCTTGCCGATCGCTTCCTCGATCTTGTCGTCGCCCACTGTGCCCGTGCCGTGCGTGTCGACATAGAGCGAGAGCGGCTTGGACACGCCGATGGCATAAGCGAGTTGGATGGTGCAGCGCTTAGCGAGGCCCGCCGCCACGATGTTCTTGGCGAGATAGCGGGTGATGTAGGCCGCCGAGCGGTCCACCTTGGTCGGGTCCTTGCCGCTGAACGCACCGCCGCCATGGGGCGCGGCGCCGCCATAGGTGTCGACGATGATCTTGCGACCGGTGAGGCCCGCATCGCCGTCCGGCCCGCCGATCTCGAAGCTGCCGGTCGGGTTGATGTGATATTCGGTCTCGTCGGAGAGCAAAGCGGCCGGCAGCACGTCAGCGACCACCTTCTTTACATAGGCCTTGAGCTCGGCTTCCTTCTCGCCCTCGTCATAGCCCTTGGCATGCTGGGTCGAGACGACGATGGCGGTCGCGGCGACCGGCTTGCCGTTCTCGAAACGCAGCGTCACCTGGCTCTTGGTGTCAGGCTCCAGGAAGGGCGCCACGCCCGAGTGGCGGTCGGCAGCCATGCGCTCCAGGATCTTGTGCGAATAGTCGAGCGTCGCGGGCATGAGGTCGGGCGTCTCGTCGCAGGCGAAGCCGAACATGATGCCCTGGTCGCCCGCGCCTTCATCCTTGTTGCCGCTGGCGTCCACGCCCTGCGCGATGTGCGCGCTCTGCCCGTGCAGATTGTTCTCGAAGCGCAGTGTCTCCCAGTGGAAGCCCTCCTGCTCGTAGCCGATCTCCTTGACGGTCTGGCGCACCGTCCTCTCGATCTCGTCGAGCGCACCCGGCGCCCACTGGCCATTCTCATACACGCCCTTGCAGCGGATTTCGCCGGCCAGCACCACCAGCTGAGTGGTGGTCAGCGTCTCGCATGCCACGCGCGCCTCCGGGTCCTTGCTCAGGAACAGGTCGACGATGGAATCGCTGATCTGGTCCGAGACCTTGTCCGGATGTCCTTCGGACACGCTTTCGGACGTGAAAAGATAACTGGCGCGCATGATCTGACGGGACCTTTCTTCTAGCGGCTCTGCCTGGCCGCAATTCATATAAAGAAATGTTTATGTGGATGCCATTAGCGGCTGCGCCGACCAATGGCAACGGCGCTCCCCAGGATGACCAGCGCAAGCCCCACCGGGAGCGCATTGCCGAGGCGCGAAAACAGCGTGGGCGCGGCGGCGCGCGGCAGGCGCGCATGGATCGCCCCTTGTTCGCCCAGGCCGATGGCGTCGCGCATCCGCCCGGTTGCATCCACCAGCGCCGAAATGCCCGTGGGCGTCGAACGGAGAACGGGAAGCCCCTCCTCGATGGCGCGCAGCCGCGCCTGCGCCAGATGCTGCGGCGGCCCCCAACTGCCGAACCAGGCGTCGTTGGAGGGGTTGAACAGGAAGTCGGGCCGCTGCCCTGCTTCCACCACCTGGCCGGAGAAGGTGATCTCGTAGCAGATCTGCACGCCCATGCGCAGCGCCGCCCGCGCACCCGCCTCCGCCCCCGGCAACGTCAGTGTCTTCGGGCCAGGCCCGGGCCAGAAATCGACATCCCCCGGCACCAGCCGCGAGAGGCCGATGGCCGTCAGCAGCGGCCGCATCGGCAGATATTCGCCATAGGGCACCAGATGCGCCTTGTCGTAGCGGTTCAGCAGCCGGCCCTGCGCATCCATCACCCACAGGCTGTTGTTGGCGCCTTCGAGGCGCCGCGTATCGACTCTTTGCTCGTCCTGCGCGTAATGGAATTTGTCGCCGCCCAGCATCAGCAGGTCGTCCGGACCCAGCAGCGTGGCGATCCGCGCACGCCAGACCGGCTCCATGTCGAGAATGGCCGGCACCGCCGCTTCGGGCCAGAAAATGAGGCGCGGCTCCGCGCGGGCCGGGCCGGTGAGGAGCGCGAGCCGGCGAAAATTCAGCTCCTCCAGCGCGGAATCATATTTCTCGTTCTGGTTGATGTTGGGTTGCACGATAGTGATTGCAGCGCCGGCCTGTTCTTCCTGCCCGTGCAGGTGCGTGCGCCAGAGGCCGAGCAGCCCCGCCAGCACAATCCCGCCCAGCACCAGCCCCGCCGCCCGCCATTGCCGATGCGCCGCCCACCACAGGGCGCCGCCCGCCAGCATGGCCACCAGCCCCAGCCCATAGGTACCGATGACGGTCGCGAGCTGGTCCACGCCCGTGCCCAGCCAGATCGCTCCGAGCGGGTTCCAGGCAAAGCCGGTGAACAGCGTTGCGCGCAGATATTCGCTCAGCACCCAGCAGCAGGCGAGGATCGTTGCGAAGAGGCGGGGCTGGCCGCGCCCCAGCACCCAGCCCGCCAGCGCACCCACCGCCGGATAAAGCGCCAGATAGACGGACAGGATGACCACCGCCGGATAGCCAAGCGCCTGCGGCATCGATTGCTGGAACGTGAAGGCATGGGCGATCCAGTTGAGACCGATGGTGAACTGACCCAGGCCGAAGAGATAGCCGATCGCCGCCGCCGCCTTGTAGCTGCGCGCCTGCGAGAGCAGGTGGATAAACAGGGCGAGGCAGGCCAGCGTCACCGGCCACAGCCCCAGCGGCGCGAAGCCGGTGGCGGAAAGCGCACCGGCCAGCAGCGCGAGCAACCTCGGCCGCCGGGCCGCGAGCATC